>JAVHOU010000139.1:0-14522 GCA_036170275.1 Ignavibacteriaceae bacterium | reverse complement strand
TGCCCCACGGAGGGTTACGGCAACGCCGATTTTGTCTCCTTCGCGCACCTTAAAGGCATCAATTGGATATTTTGTACCGGATGATCTAAACTCTATGTAATTCATTTTTTTTTCTTCACAGCAGCCTATCACTTCTTTAAGAAGTGCATCAGAGTGCTGAAAAGATTTGAAGATGGGTTCGCAGTGGTCGCTGAATGGAAGTGAAACTGCCCTGCTTCCTGTAAGCCAGCTTGTTACCAGCATCATTGGAAGAAGTGCGGATAATTCATTATTTACATAAATTGAAAAATAAACAGGCTTGTACCGATAAGAGTCAAATAAAACTTGTGCCCATTCTTTGCTGTGAAAAAAAGAACAGCCGTTTAACTGAAGTATGCAATCATTCCAGTTATCGATTTCAAGAGGATTAATTATTCGTGTATCGATAATACGATGAACCTTTTAATTATCACAAGTAAATTAAAAATTATTATTATTAGGAATAGATCTTCTTTTCGGAATTTATAACTTCCTTTTTTGATTTACCATTTTTGCCATTTTCCTTTCCATAGCCATAACCATAGCCGTACCTGTAACGGTAATAATATGAAGTTTCGATAGCAGCAGCATTGGCTACAATTCCCTTTATCTTTACATGTGCCTGATTTAATTCTTGTATTCCCCATCGCACAGTTTCAATTAAGGATAAATTTGGTCTTACTACAATTATTACATCTTTAATAAATTGAGCTAATACAAGTGGATCGACGACGCGAGTAACAGGAGGTGTGTCAAAAATGATCATATCATAACCTGCGCTCGTAAATTGAGAAAATAATTTTTTCATTCGTGGAGAGTTTAATAATGTTCCTGAGTCTTCAGTATATCCGCCTGCTGGCAGTATTTCAATTAATTTAGATGCACGGGAATATATTTTTGGATTAACGTCCTTAGTAAGAAAATCTATCAGCCCTGAATCTTTGGATGTAAGTCCAAACATTTTTGATAAGTCGCCCTTCCTCAAATCACAGTCAACTAGCAATACTCTTTTCCCTTCCTGTGAAAGTGAAACAGCAAGGTTAGCTGCCACAGAGGTCTTCCCTGTATTTTCTTCACAACTGGTAATCATTATCATTTTGGTTTCAGGATCTAATCTCTGATTTAATTTAGTTCTGAACAAGCGGTACGTTTCAGTTAACCCGCTGTCATTACTGATTAGTGTTGCTATTTTATATTCTAATTTCGGATTTTTTATTTCCTTAGAAAGATCTTTTGAGTAATTAGGAATTATCGAAAGAATAGGGATCTTGAATTCAGTTTCTAATTCATCCAGGTTAACAAATTTTGTTCTGTAAAGCTCCACAAAAAAGATTAAAAATATCCCAACAAAAGTTCCTAATATTAAACCTACTAGTGCAATTAAAGATTTTTTTGGCCACGATGGATTTTCAGGAACTTTAGCTTCATCAACAATTGTAATATCCTGCATCTTAGAAAGTTCAGCCACTCTCATTGCTTCTCGTTGGTCCAGCAGAATGGTATAAATCTTTTTGTAAGTGTCACTCTGACGCATAAGTTGGGCAAGTTTATTTTCCTGAGAGGGGAGTCCACGCATTTTAATTTCATACTTGGACATTAAATCATTGATCTTCAATAATTTTTTCTCAAGAGTATTTATCATAATCTTATATGCAGTGATAGTATTCTCATTAAATCCTGCAAGCCTGGATTTTGTAAGCTTTATCTGTTGATCAATCGCAATAACATCAGGATGATTTTCGGTTCGTTTTTGAAGAAGTTCGAGTCGTTGGAGTTCCAGGGTAGATAGCTGACTCATCAATTGTGAAAAGGGCGTATTCCCGGCATCATTTTGACTCTGAGGATTTAAATAACTTTGATCAAAATAGCCGCTTTTCTTTAATTCTTTTTCAAGATCGGCGGATTTATTTTTATAGTCTGCAAGCTGCAAGTCTGTATTATATTTTTCTGTTTCTAAGTTGCTAAGAAATCCCATAAGTTCTTGAGAGCTTGCATCAATGGACATTATTTGTCCACTTGATTTAAAATTGCTTAAGTCATTTTCGGAAATTTTTAGTTTCTCCTGAATCTCATTTAATTGCTTATCGACAAAATCATAAGAATATCTAATCGTTTCCTTTTTCTGAGCCATTCGTGACTCTCTGAATTTATCTACAATAGTATTAGCAATAATTGCACAAGAAGTAGCTGAACTTGCTGAATATGATATAGTAAAGATATCTGTTTTTCCTTCTCTTGAGACTTTTGTATTTTCTTTAACATCGCTTACTGTTTTATTAAAATCGTCAAATGCAATAAGTAATTTACTTTTTACAGGAGCCTCATCCCACTTTATAATGATTGTAAAATTATCGGTGATAATTTTTGGTAAGACTTCAACTTTTTTCGAAATAATAGTAGAATCATTATTCAAGTTGCTAATATCATTAAATACAGATCTTCCAATTAATTTATTATTAGAAGCATTACGCAGTGTAAAACTAGTTGATGATTCTTTTTGTAATATATATTCATTGGCATATAAATGAGTTGTATCCTCGGATGTAATTTCAAACTTTTTTGGAACAATGAACTTACCTGCATTTTTTGATCTATATTCTGGGTCCAGCATATCAAGATATGTTTCATCAATTTTATATGATTTATCATTACCCCAGTCCAATTCTTTGATAGTACAAAACAGGTCAAGATCGTGTACAACTTTACTCATTACGGTGTTAGTTGTTATCAGTTGTATTTCGGTCTCAATAACATCAAGTGACTGAAGACTAAGCATTGTGGAAATATCAGGTGCACCAACTCTTCTTTCATCGGGATTATTTTCCTTTTTAAGTGTTGCACTAGCTTCATATTTGGGTGTTGCGGTAAAACTGTAGATTAGCGCTATAATAATCAATACAATAATACTTGAAAAAAGGATATACTTATTTTTTATTATTAGCTGAAAAATCTCCAATAAAGTTTTTTCTTTTCTTGGTATTTGAGGGTTCGTTTTGCTTATGTGTTTATTGTTATCATTCATTTAAAGTTTGCCTGAATTATTGTTTAATTTTTTAATTTTTTCTCAGTATTATACTAAGTAAGGTTACTACTACAGCAATGCCTGAAAGAATTAATCCGTACTGACCTGCATCTGCCCAAAAACTTCTGGGTATAAAAATTCTATCACCTGATTGCAATCCGAGATCAGCCGCAGTGTTGCCTTTTTCTATCACCTCGGATTTTTTTAACTGAATTTCCTGATCATTCCTGATAATATAAATATCATCGGTTGCAGCTGCACCTGTAACCCCTCCAGCAAGTGCAAGAATGCCAGTCATCTTTTCAATATCTGTAACATAATAATATCCTGGTGTCCTAACCTCGCCCATTATATTAATCCTTATTAAAGGTTGAATCGTAAGGGCAGGATCTTTGTACAATTCAGAATATTTATTGAAAATGTTCAGTCTGATATCTTTATAATCAATGTTTGTAGTTCTAACTAATCCTATAAATGGAAGCTGAAGATTACCATCTTGCTGTATATAGTAATCTCCCGTTATCTGATCTGTGATATTTAGAAATATTATTCTTACTCCATCTCCAGGGTTAAGTTTCTGAGCCTTTAGAATAGTTAGTGGTGAACAAATTAATATTAAAACAATAAAAAGTTTTTTCATTTTATTCCTGTTAAATAAACGGATATTTTCATGAAGTAATTAAAATAATGAATATTTGCAAATGTTATGCCGCAAATTTAGTCTAAAGTGAACTGCTTTTATCGGATTACTAATTCCAAATTCAGAACAATGATTGAAATTGATTCACAGAAAAATATTTTATTGATACAATCTGCTACAATATAAAATTTCTCTAAAGTTAATTTATATCAAATTTAACTAATTATTTTAATAAAAATACAATAAAATAACACTGCTTGTTATTTTAGCATTATAATTGCTGTAAAGCTTTTTCTTTATTATCAGCAACAAATAATATTTTATTGTTCTATATCATTTATCCTATTTTTGTTTTACAATTGAAATCATAATAATATACAATATTAAAAGAATAACCTTATAAAAAATTACGGAGATAAAATGAAAGTTCCATTTCTTGATCTAAAGGTTCAATATCTGTCCATTAAAGATGAGATTGATTCTGCAATTCAAAAAGTAATAGATAAAACTGCTTTCATTCTTGGTGAAGCAGTTGAAAATTTCGAAAAAGATTTTGCTTCTGCCCAAAATGTAAAATATTGTTTAGGTACCAGCTCAGGAACTGATGCAAATCATCTTGTACTCTGGGGACTTGGCATTGGTCCTGGTGATGAAGTTATTATTCCGGCAAACACTTTTATTGCAACCGCTTGGGGAGCTACATTATGCGGCGCTACGCCAGTGTTCGTAGATTGTCATCCTGAAAGTTATAATATTGATCCGGCAAAAGTTGAAGAGAAAATAACAAGTAAAACAAAAGCTATAGTAGCTGTTCATCTTTATGGTCAAAGTGCGGATCTTGATCCTTTAAAGGATATCGCTAAAAAACATAATTTAATACTTGTTGAAGATGCTGCGCAAGCACATTTAGCTGAGTATAAAGGAAAGCCAATAGGTGGCTTAACATCAGCTGCCTCCTTTAGTTATTATCCCGGAAAGAATTTAGGTGCATTTGGTGAGGCAGGTGCAGTTACAACTAATGATGAAGAGCTATATAATCGTGTAAAAAAGTTAAGAGAGCATGGTCAGTCACAGAAATATCACCATGATTCTTATGGTCATAATTATCGTATGGAGGGTATTCAGGGAGCAGTTCTTGGTGTAAAACTCAAGCATTTAAATGATTGGACGAATGGCAGAAGAAAAGTTGCGCAGAAGTATAAAGATGGATTGAAGGATATTAAGGAGATTATTTTACCTAAAGAAATGTCTTACGCTAAACATGTTTATCATCTTTTTGTTATTCAAATAAATAGCGGAAATGTAGATCAGAGTTCGAAATTAAGAGATAAGCTAAAAGATTTTCTTACTGAAAAAGGAATTAGTGTCGGTTTGCATTATCCTATTCCACTTCATGAACAAAAGTGTTTTGAAGGCTTGGGTTATAAGAAAGGTGATTTTCCAATTACTGAAAAATTAGCTGAAACTGGATTATCATTACCTATGTTTCCAGAATTGAGTGATGAGCAAATAATGTATGTAATTGAGAATATTAAAATATTTTTTAAGGGAATTTAAAAAATTTGCTTAGAGATTTGAGATTCAATTTGTCTCAAATCTCAAAGCTTATTGTTGTATTCTCACTTTGATATTTACTTAAAATTTAATTATTAGTTATTTTTTAGCATATTTAGACTTAAAAATATGGCATAGTTCTGGAACAATTAAAAAAGCTTAATTATTTCAATTTAACCTTATGAAAAAAAACTTTCGATATAAATATTTTTTTGGAGTAGCTGACTTTTTAATCCTACTTTTTTCGTTCTTAATTTCTGTTTACATTTTAAGAAATGATATTACTGTTGGATTTCTTGATTTCTACAGCCGTGTACCTGAAATTGTTGTACTTTTACTTGTTGCCTCCTCAATCATTCTTCTTGTCTTTCAGTACAATGGTTTATACCGGTTAGATATAATTTTGAACAGAACCAGGCATTTTATTCATCTTATTAAGGCGATTTATTATAGCTCTTTAATGATAATATTGATGTCATTTATAATTGATTCACGTTTACTTTTAGATTCTAGACTATTAATCCTTTTCTTCTTTTTTGTTTCGATCGGATTACTCTTTGTGATTCGTATGGAACTATTAAAAATTTTATTTATTGAATTGAGCCAATCAAGTTTTAAGAGAAATGTTATAATTGTTGGAAATGGAAAATCTGGAAAGTTACTTGCAACAAAACTAATTTATGAAAACCCGATAGGTCTAAATATTCTTGGATTTGTTGATGAAGATAGACACAAAGGTGATTTTGTAGTTGCAGGGAAGAAGGTACTGGGAAATTACAACGATTTAGCCGAGCTAATCCATAAACATAAAGTAGATGAATTAATCGTTGCAATCGAAAATGAAACTTATGAAGAATTTTTTGAAGTACTTGATTATTGTAAAACATTTAAAGTTCCAATTAGAATTACTTCTTCATTATTAGAGGTAATAAATCAAAGACTTCAAGTTGAAAAATATAGCGATATTCCTGTTATCAATGTTGCACCCCAGTATAATGATCGTTTTACTCTCGGGTTAAAAAGATTTTTCGATATAATTGTGTCGTTTTTAGCTTTAATAATTCTTTCTCCATTTCTATTCATGATTGCTTTATTTATAAAATTGTCTTCTCCTGGTCCGATATTATTTAAACAAACAAGGATTGGTAAAGATGGTAAACCCTTTCAGTTCTATAAATTCAGATCAATGAAACAGCAGACTGGTGAAGATGAAGAACGCAGAAAGATGATGATATCTTTTATGAAAAATGGAGCTGATGCTGATGCTGTTGATACCAAAATTATCGATGAAAGCAGGGTTACCTGGATAGGCAAAATACTTAGAAAGATTTCACTTGATGAATTACCTCAGTTCCTTAATGTAATAAAAGGCGAAATGAGTTTAGTTGGTCCTAGACCTTGTTTACCTTATGAATATGAGAATTATGATGAATGGCAAAAAAGAAGAGTTAGTGTTATACCGGGTTGTACAGGTGTTTGGCAGGTATGGGGAAGAAGTGTTGTTAATTTTCAGGAAAGTGTTGTTTTAGATATGTATTACGTAAATAATATGTCTCCGTGGTTAGATCTTCAACTGATCTTTCAGACCGTTCCTGTTATGTTATTTTCTCGTGGTGCAAAGTAAATTCAAATCTTAAATTAGGGTATTAAAATGAAAGTTGGGATAATAGGTTTAGGGTATTGGGGTCCAAATCTTCTTAGAAATTTTTTAGCGCAGCCGGACGTTGAAAAAGTTGTGGCTTGCGATATGAGAGAAGACAGATTAAAATTTATTTCACAAAAATTTCCCAGCGTTCAACTATCAAAAAGCTGCGAAGAAACTCTGACGGGTGACTGTGACTTAGTTGTTATAGCAACACCTGTTGCCACACATTATCCAATCGCAAAAAAAGCCTTAGAAAACAACAAGCATATTTGGGTTGAAAAACCTTTTACCGCATCGGTCTCCGAAGCTGAAGAGCTTATTGAAATTGCAGAAAGCAGAAACTTGAAAATCTTTGTTGATCACACTTTTATTTATAACGGTGCTGTTATTAAAATGAAAGAACTGATTGAGAAAAATGAACTTGGTGATATTCTATATTTTGATTCTGAGAGAATTAATTTGGGACTATTTCAGAAAGATGTAAATGTAATTTGGGATTTAGCTCCACATGATCTTTCAATCATGCAGTTTATATTAGGTAAAAAAGCCAAAGCAATTTCAGCAAATGGTATAGCAAACTTTAACGGTAAAGAAAACATTGCACACATCAGTATTTACTTTGAAGATAATTGTTTTGCACATTTTCATGTTAATTGGGTATCGCCGGTTAAGATAAGAAGAATGATTGTAGGCGGCACTAAAAAAATGCTTGTTTATGATGACATGGAAAACTTTGAAAAAATTAAAGTTTATGACAGTGGTGTTGATATTAAATCTGCAGAAGGAATTTATGAAGCATTAGTTCAATATAGAATCGGTGATATGTATTCACCCAAAGTAAATCAAACTGAAGCTTTAGCTCTTGGGGCGCGTGAGTGTATTGACGCAATCAAACAAAACAGACAACCATTGACAAGTGGGTTTGATGGTTTAGAAGTTGTTAAATTATTAGAAGCAAGTGATAAATCATTGAAGGGTATGGGAAAGATCGTCGAGGTAAATGATTTAGTTCATTTCTAAATTTTATATATAGAGAAAACATTGGAAAAGAAAAATATTAATAATGTAAAACTGGGGAAAGATGTTAAGATTTTTGATTTTGTAAATTTATACGGATGTTCTATAGGTGATAATACCAAAGTGGGAACATTTGTTGAGATTCAGAAAAACGCAACTGTAGGAAAGAATTGTAAAATTTCTACTCATACTTTTATATGTGAGGGAGTTCATATAGGTGATAATGTTTTTATAGGACATAATGTTACTTTTATAAATGATAAACATCCGCGTGCAGCTAATCCTGATGGTTCTATGCAGACTGAAGCCGATTGGAAAGTTGTGGAGACATTCATTAAAAATGGAGCTTCTGTCGGTTCATCATCTACAATTCTTTGTGGGATAACCGTTGGTGAAAATGCTATAGTTGGTGCTGGTGCTGTAGTTACAAAAGACGTTCCGGCAAATACGATAGTGGCTGGTGTTCCTGCAAAAGTAATTAGGAAAGTTTAATTTGTTCTTTGATTTGTATATCTATTTTAAGAAAAGTACAATCAAGGACGAAACAACTGCTACAAAGTAAATAATTCCCAACCTCGATTTAATCATTCCATTTTTTCTTTCAACTACGTTTGTTGATTCGAAAGGTTTGCTGAAATAACCTAATTCTTGTTTTTCTATTCTTAAAACATTTGCTGAATTTTTCATCTTTTTAACTCTAGGTTGTGAATAGTATTACATTGTTTTGATGCGTAATTATCAATTATCATACCTATAAGGTGAGTTGAAAATCGAAATGAAATAAAGGTTTATGAAGAAAGAAAGTAGAAATTACAAGTAATTTTGTGAAAAGGAATTACTAAGGCTTAGATGTTAATCCTCGCGAATTATCATAATACGTCTGTTAGTACTTCTGCCTTCAGCAGTATTATTATTTGCAATCGGGAATGAATCACCAAGTCCATATAAAGTAAATTGATCCGCAGGTAGACCTTTAGAAATTAGATAATCATAGACAGACTTGGCTCTGTCATAAGAAAGTTTTTTAATCGTGGAAACAGATCCTTGGCTATCCATATGTCCCTCAATTCTCCACTTAGTACCAGGCTGATTTTGAATATAGAATGCAATCTCATTAAGCAAAAGTTTTGCACCGTCTTTTAAGGATGCAGAAGAATTATTTAGGAAAGTATCATCGCCTCTTAGAATAAATTGATAGAAAGTTTCCTGCTGAGTTGCTTCTTGAGGGCAGCCATTTAAATCAACTTTAGTATTAATTGGTGTATCCGGGCATTTATCTTTATAGTCTGGAATTCCATCTTTATCACTATCTATTGGGCATCCGAATTCATCCACCACAACGTTTTCAGGAGTATCTGGACATTTATCTAAATAATCCGGTACTCCATCACTATCTTTATCAGGAGGACAACCATTTGCATCAACTACAATATCTATAGGAGTATCAGGACATTTATCTAAATAATCTGGAACACCATCCTTATCAGAATCAATTGGACATCCAAATTTATCAACAGATACTCCGAGCGGACTATTTGCACATTTATCAAGGTAATCAGGAATTCCATCTTTATCGGAGTCGATTGGGCAACCGAATTCATCAACTTTTACTCCTTGTGGAGTGTCCGGACATAAATCAATATTATCCTTCACCCCATCTTTATCAGAATCAAAATTGCTTACAAAAGCATAAGAAATTCCAATTAAGCCGGATAAAAAGGAATCAGTATTTTTTGAAGCGGAAATATCCTCTAGATAATCTGAGGTTGTTGGATAATAACTTAATGCTGCATTTAAACTAAACTGTTCACTGAGCTTATATTTTACTCCACCTTCAACAACAAAACTGAATATATTCTTATCATATTTTTTTAAACTATTAAAGTATAAAATTGTGCCGTCTGAATTTTTTGGGCTAAAATTTAAATAAGCTGCACCAACACTCAGATACGGAATAAAGGATTCGCCTAATGCATACCCTAAATTTAATGAGCCCCCGATCTGAATCATATCGGTATGAATATCTGCAGGAATTGTGCGGGGACTTGGTAAGTCATTATTTGCAATGGATCCGCGGTTGTCGCTTTGATTGATTTTTAAGCCACCGCCAAATATCTTTAATCCAAATCTGGCATTATCAATTACGATAGGAAAGTACTCAATTGATCCCCGAATTGATGGTCCGATAGAAGCACTTTTATAATCTGTAAATCCGTAATTGATTCCTCCTTCTAACGTTACTATAAAATTTTGATGAAGAAAATCATTTTCAATTAATGTAGTTTGCGAAAAATTTTTCCCTGCCAACAGAAAAAAAATTAGAAGCGATAAAATATATGTTCTGTGATTAGAGATCATTTAAGTTTTAGCTGAAAGTAAAATGCATATTGATATCAGTCGAAAAAAATATTTATGCTGATGAAAATTACTGTACAAAGATAATAAAAGACTATGACTGATAACAAGAATTAAATTTTAAAAAATAATTTGTTCTTAGCTTTATTAAAAAAAGAAGTATTTCATTCTGAAACAAATATACATTTTAATAAGCGTTAATAGGACAAATAAAATCACTTTCTGTGGCATAGACATTGAATCTATGATTATATTAAAACAGAGAAAAAAATGTTTCGTCGTCTTACAATTTTATTTGTTATTATATTCAGTGCCGGTGTTTTTTCACAAGCATATGAATCAAAATGGGGATTGGGTATAGGAGGAATTTATCCGCGGTTTTTCAGCGTTTCCGGCGATGGATTTTCCGGTAACAAGAATTATGGGGCTTACTTATCTCTGGAAAGATACTTTAATGAACAGTTAAGCCTAAGAGGTTTATTTAATTTTGTTCATATGGAGTCAAACTATTATAGAGATCTTAGTGATGGTGTTCAATCGCATAATGTAAATCAATTTGCGGCAAATATTGATGCACTTTATAAGTTTATTCCTTGCAGATTAATTTCTCCTTATCTCGTTTTTGGGTTTGGAATTACAAACTTTACTAATGATAATTCGTTCAATCCACTTGTAGATGATAACTTTTTTGGTTACCAGGTTAATTTTGGGCTTGGAGTTGAGTGGGGATTAAATGAAAATCTATCAATCAAAACTGAAGCAATGTACAGAACGGCTTCAAACAATAAGATAGACGGAAATGAAAGAATAAATGAAAACTTTAAAGGCTTTTTTGGCGGTAATGGAGATACTTACGGAACGTTTGATCTTGGTTTAGTCTGGTATTTTTCACTTGGTGAAAGATCTGATATTTGTGATAAATGTCCGCAAGGTATAAGAGAGGTTTTAGTTAGGGATACGATAAGAATAGAACAAAAAACAGAAAAAATTATTCGCGATACTGTCTATGTAGAAAAGCCCCAACTGTTCGGTGTTAATTTTAATTTTGATAAATATACCCTTAGTACGGAATCTTATCCGATTTTAGATCACGCAATTCAGACTCTCAATCAATATCCGGATATGGGCATATTAATAACAGGTCACACAGATAGTTATGGTACAAATCAGTATAATGAAAAACTTTCTGAGAGCAGAGTGAATACTGTTTATAATTATCTGATCTCGAAAGGAATAAATTCTAATAGAATAGAAAAAAATTGGTTCGGAGAAGAAAAGCCGATTCGTGATAATGACTCAGATATTAATCGAGCCTTTAATAGGAGAGTCGAGATAAAAGTTTTAACTAAGTAACTTAATTGCATAGCTCCCATAAAAAGCCCGGGCATCTTGTCCGGGTTTTTTTTATGCGGCTAAATAATCTGATAGAGGGTTATAGTTAGATATTTTTTTATTTATAAATTAGAAGATAAAAAATTGAGAAAAAGATGAATATCCTTGAAGTTAAAAATCTAACTAAAAGATTTAATGGTTTAACGGCTGTAGATAATGCTTCATTTCAAGTTCCTCAAAATTCTGTGTTTGGATTAATAGGACGGAACGGTGCAGGCAAGACTACTACAATTAGAATGATGCTGAATATTTATTTTCCCGATTCCGGTGAAGTTCTATTTAATGGCGTTAAGATCGGGCAAAACTTTAAGGATTCTGTTGGGTATCTTCCTGAAGAGCGCGGGCTTTATAAAAAGATGAAAGTTATTGATATGCTTTTATTCCTCTCTGAGTTGAAAGGGAAAAAAGGAAAAGGGATAGAAAAAAGTGCAAATGAATATCTTGAAAGGTTTGAATTATCTGACAGAAAAAATTCTAAAGTTGAGGATCTATCAAAAGGGAACCAGCAGAAGATACAATTTATATCAACTATACTTCATGATCCTGATTTTCTAATTTTCGATGAACCATTTTCGGGTCTTGATCCGATTAATACTAACCTGCTGAAAGAAATTATTCTAGAGAAAAAAGAAAAAGGTAAAGTAATAATCTTCTCAACACATCTAATGGAATTTGCAGAAAAGATGTGTGATCATATTGCTATGATTGATCACGGTAAAATTATTTTAAATGGTGCGCTTGATGATATCAAAAAGAAATATGCTAACAGAAATGTAAGTATTGATTTTGAAGGTGATATCTCTTTTCTGAAGGGTCATCCCATAATTGAAAGAATTGAAAATTTTGGAAACACTACGGGAATAAAAGTCAAAGAAGTCAATCAAATTCAGCAATTGTTAAAACTGCTTGTGCAAAACAATGTTGTTGTAAAAAAGTTTAATGCGGATGATATATCATTACACGAAATTTTTATTTCTTTAGCTGGAAAGGATGCAAACAATGTTCAATAATAGAACTATTGCAATTATAAAACGTGAATTAAAGATGAAGCTGTTCAGCAGATCTTTTATCTTGATGACGTTTCTTGTTCCACTTTTTATGGTTGGAATTTTTTCAATCCAAATCCTAATCCATTCCTTATCTGAAGAACAGAAATCCAATATAATTTTAGTTTCAGACTCTGATGAAATTAATCAGAAACTTCAAATCGAAATAAACAAAATTGATGAATTAAAATCCGGCATGCTTTCTGTAAAATATGAACTTATTGAAGACAAAAGAATTGATTCGAAACTAAAAAGTTTAAAATCAGATCTAATATCCGGTAAGATTACGGGGTTAGTATTTGTTCCATCAGCTTTATTGCAAGCAAAAGGCGTTGAGTATTATTCCACTAATCCAAATAACTCAGCCCTATTCGATAAAATAAAACCAGCAATCAATAAAGCATTAATTGAGATTTATTTTTCAAGCAGAAAGCTGACTGAGGAAGAAGTTAGCTTTGCAAGAAAAGATGTTGATATTAAGGGTTTTAGAATTACTCAGGATGAAAAAGTTGAAGAGGAAGGAATTGGAAATAAAATAGCTTTGTTCCTTTTTTCTTTCCTTCTTTATATGGCATTAATTTTTTCTGGTTCTATGACATTGAATTCTGTTGTTGAAGAAAAGAGTAATAAAATTGTGGAAGTTCTTCTGTCATCCGCAAGCAGTACAGAATTAATGGCAGGGAAAATTATCGGAACAGTTATAGTGGAAGTTATACAGATGATAATTTGGTTAACCCCAATATTTCTTCTGATAACTACAAGCTGGTTTTTTATTCCTTCTGAATTTATGCCGCAAATGAGTGTAGGATATTTGTTCTATTTTATTTTTAATTATTCACTTGCGTTGATAACATTTATAGCATTATACGCAACTGTGGGTGCAATATTCGATAATCCGCAGGACGCACAATCCGGTATGTGGCCTGTACTTATGCTTATTATGATTCCTTTCTTTATTGCAATAGGATTAGAATCAAATCCACAAAGTACTTTTGCGCAGATTGCATCATTATTTCCTTTTGCATCTTTAATTGTAATGCCTGCAAGAATGATTTTAGTTGATGTTCCTTTGTGGCAGATATTTTTATCTGTGCTGGTAAATATTATCGTATTAATTGGAATATTTAAATTAGCCGGAAAGATTTATCGGATAGGAATATTGCTGACAGGTAAAAAACCCAAGTGGTCTGAAGTAGCCCGCTGGTTAAGAATGAATCCATGAGCAAATGTTTTATTGAATCCATATCTTAATAACTTTCTCTAACCAAAGTGATTTTTATTACTTTTTGGTTAAAACAAATTAAACCGAAAAATGGAATTATTTGTCTAACAAAAACAGTTTAAGTATAGTTTTAAATTTAAAGGATGTATGAAAAATCTTATTTTAATTTTAGCAGTAATCATTTCAATAAATTCACAATTAAATTTTGGACAAAGCAGCCCAAAGAATTTTGATAAAAATAATTTACCAAAGGGAAAAATTTCGGGTCAATTAATAGATGCTCAAACCGGACAAGCAATTGAATACGGCAACATTGTTGTTCTTCGTTATACAGATTCATCAATGGTTGATGGAACTGTATCCGGTAAAGGTGGAAATTTTATTATTCAGGGAATTTCATTTGGGAAATATTTTTTAAAGGCTTCATATATTGGCTATGCTTCTAAAACAGTTGACAGCTTAAAGATTAATCCCAGAACAATGGATTTAGATCTTGGCAAGATTTTATTGCAAGAAAGTTCAATTGAATTAGGAAATGTTGTTGTAACAGGCGATAAACAAATGATCATTAATAATCTTGATAAAAAAGTTATTAATGTAGATAAGGATTT
>JAVHOU010000138.1:0-44264 GCA_036170275.1 Ignavibacteriaceae bacterium | reverse complement strand
TTAACATATTTTTATTTTAATCTTTCGGTTACCTTTTATTATGGCGCAACACGCATATTCTAAAACTATTATAAACAAAATAAATATTCCATGCACTTATATGATATTCTAAAAAAACAGTTTATTCCCGGGACAAAAAACTAATGGAATAGAAATTTTGCATAAATCGATTTTAAAATAATTTTTGTATTAAACTTGACCTCCATTGATAGTCATTAAAGAAAAAATTAAGTTTGTATTAAAGCACTGATTTGTAAATTAAATATCCCTTATTAGTTGGTCAAAATATTTTGGGATAATAAATCTTAAAATGTGGTTCTAACAAGCTTATTACTTATTTAAAGGTATAAGGTTGAATGTTTAGGAAAATTAAAATTATTTTGTCGATTCTAATACTCTTTTCCTTTATGGCTTGTGACAAGGGGATTGAACCGAAAGATGAGAATCAACAAACAGGATTTAGCGGCACGGTAACTTTTGTTGGAGAATGGCCTGCCGAAGTTAAGCGCGCTTTTGTCGTTGTATTTAAAGACCCGCTTCTTGCCTCAACAGATTTTACAATAACTAACTTGAAATTTTTAAGTTTGGAAATTCCACTGGGAGTATCAAGTTATCACTTTAGTTCATTAGACTCTAGTTACATTCCAACCAACCCGGGTCCGTTTTTACCCGGCAGGTACGCTTACGTAGCCGTAGCATATCAAACAACAGATCAATTATCTTTAGCGCGTAAGGATTGGCATGTAGCTGGAGTTTATTATGCATATGGTAATACAAGCGAACCAGCAACAATGGTTGTTACTGAAAATATATTTTTAACTGATATTAATATTACTTGTGATTTTAATAATCCACCGCCTCAACCGCCAGGCGGGAGTTAAATTATTTTTTACACTAATTCTTTTTAGTTATGAAAAAACTGCTTCTAATATTTTTTCTGATAATTCCCTCTGGCTTGATATTTTCACAAGCTTATAGTGTTAGTGGAGTTGTTACGGATTCTACAGAAAATCCATTACCCGGTGTTAATATAATTTTAGCTGGAACAAATTATGGTACTGCATCAGACATAAATGGAAATTATAAAATTTTTAATATCAAGTCTGGCACATACAAGATTGAATTCTCAGCTGTTGGTTATAAATCCTTCATTAAAGAGGATCTTGTAATAATTGATAAACCAGTTGTATTAAATGTTACATTAAAAAATAAAATAATTGAAACGGGTGAGATTTTAGTTACAGCAGGCAAATACGAACAGAAGCTTTCTGATATGCCAGTAAGCGTTGTAGTAATTTCAGGAAGAGAATTACAGAAAAATTATTTTAATATTGACGAAGCACTACGTTATGTGCCAGGTGTAAGTATGAGTGAAGAGCAGATTAGCATTAGAGGATCCAGCGGTTACGGCAAGGGAGCCGGCACAAGAGTTCTCATAACCATTGATGGCGTTCCTTTTTATACGGGTGATACGGGAGAAATTATTTGGGAACAAATTCCGATCACTGATATAGAAAGGGTTGAAGTCATTAAAGGTCCCGCCAGTTCTCTTTACGGATCTACAGCCATAGGCGGAGTTATAAACATTATTACTAAAAAAGTAACAAAACAAGCACTTACCAGTGTCCAAATGTATGGCGGGTTTTATGATAAACCTTCTTACGATGAGTGGAAATGGTATAAGGGCACCAGAACATTTTACGAAACAACAATAAACCATTCAAATTCAATTAATAATTTTGGATATAGTTTTTCATTTAAAAAGCTTGATGACGATAGTTACCGCAAAGATGATTTTAAAAAGCGACTTCTTGGTTATATGAAATTAGATTATAACCTTTCAGATGTTAGCTCGATCAGTTTGCTGGCTGACTTTTTAAATATGAAGAGAGGTAATTTTCTTTACTGGAAAAATTCACATAATGCTTTGATACAAAATGAAGTTGATCAGAATAAAACAGTCGAATCGAACAGACTTTTTTTAAGCTTAATTTATAGACAGGGATTAAGTGAAAACATTAGCGGGGAGTTTAAGTCGAGTTACTACTATTCTAAGTTTGATGGCAGAGGAGTTGTACTAACAACTTCTAAGGCTAATTTAATGCGCAATGAACTGCTTGTGAATTTTAAACTTCCAAACGATATAATTTTAATTTCGGGTGTTGAATTTTCTTATGCAAATGTAAAATCAAATATGTTTAGCAATCCCAATTTTTTCACTACAGCATTTTATTCGCAAGCGGAATATAAGGGGATAAAAAATCTTGCTGCCACAGTTGGTTTTCGATATGATTATATTAAAATTGATTCATTATTTGGAGCTAACGCATACACACCAAGGATTGGTTTAAATTATTCAATTCTAAAAGACTTGATTTGGAGAGGTTCATTTGGAACAGGATTCCGAGCACCAACACCAGCCGAAGTGTTTACAACCAGCGATGTAGGTGTAGGAATTACAGTTAAGGAGAATCTTAATCTTAAACCAGAAACAAGCCTCTCTTTCGAAACCGGATTAAAATATATTCTATCGAGAAACTTTAATTTTGATGTAGCTGTGTTTCATACAAATTATGATAATTTTATTGAACCACAATTCACCTCTGCAAGCGAAATTCAGTTCGTTAACGTTATTAAAGCTAAAATTCAGGGATTTGAAATAGTCTCAGACGTTTCCATCATTCCAGATGAATTAAAATTTTCAGTGGGTTATACTTATATGGATGCAATGGATACGCAGCTACACAAACCTTTAAAATATCGTCCAAGACATCTTCTTTATATGAATGCCGAATACAAGCCTGCACCTTTTGAATTTAAAGTCGATTTTCGTTTTTGGAGCAGGGTACAAGAAATAGACGACCAGATAGTTGAACTCGGTTTAGTTCCAGATGGAGAGCTAAGAGTTCCTGTATATATTTTAGATTTAAGGGCCGGATATAATTTTTCAATCGGCACATACCCACTTAATCTATTCGTATCTGCCAAAAACGTTTTAAATTATAACTATATTGAATTTATAGGAAATCTTCGTCCAATCAGAAATTACTCACTTGGTTTAAATTTATTTTTATAATAATTGTTTATTATACCTATCTGGGGTTGATTGTTAATCTTTTATTAATCCCCTTTCGCAACTGTTATTTAAATAAATTACGGTTAGTAAAAGCAGTAAATAAAATTTACTCCTATCTCATGATAAACACTCATTATTGGCAAATGATAAAAATAAAAAACCCCCGCTTAATTCTTGCGAGGGTCTAATCAATAATTGCTATTAAAAAGTTATGATTTTTTAATAAAATTTTATGTAACCACTTATTTAATTTAAATTCTATAGAGGGAACATTATTCCCGTCTTAATCTGAATCCCTCTAGTTTTAAATTCTGTATTATTTGCCGGCTCATTATTCACGTTTTTAAGTCCTAAATCATAACGTCCCTCAATAAAAAGATTAAACAGTGAAATTGGAATAGTAATTCCTGCTCCAAAGGTTAGTATAAAATCTGTCTTTTTTATTTTTACAGTTTTTTCTCTTTCATTACTTGAAAACAAGCTAGTAACATCCTGCCCGGCCCATGTAACTTTATCGATGTTTCGTTTAGCATCGCCAAGTAAAAATGCTACAGAAGCACCAGCTAGTAAATATGGTCTTACAAATCCACTCGGAAACGAAGCTTTAAGCAGAACCGGAAGATCAAAATAATTCGCAGAAAAAGTTGCTTCTGCTTTGACAGTTGCTCCATTTTCTGTCCAGGAACTATCAACTGCCGCGCCCTTTTGAACATACGCTGGCTCGACTTGCAAGCTCAACATAGGTAAAAAATTGTACGATAACATACCGCCCACTAGAAATCGGGTTCGAAAAGCTGTTTTAAAACCTTCTTGTGTTAAATCGGTCTTAATGTCTGTAAGATTGACTCCTGCCTGTACGCCTACTTGAACCTGGGCATCTAACGGTGGGATAAATAATGCTAAAAGAAATATGAGAGATAACAAAGATAATTTTTTCATAAGTCCTCCTATGATTTTAAAATGTTTTTAAATTAATAATAACAAACTTCTGCACAGCATTAATTTCTCGCTGCGCCCAATGGTTAAAAAAAGAGTTCAAAACAAAATAGAAAGATAACAACAAGTTGTCCCACAAAGTCCAGAAATCAACAATTAGAATATTCTTTAATAAAATAAAATCATTTTAGAGGCTAATGTCAAGCAGAGATTTAAATATTCTTGGCAGACGAACTTTACCACTCATCCAAGAATTATTGTGTACTTTAGATCAGGTGATTAAATTTGACAACGAATAATATTTTTGATTTAAGACTGAGATAATTATGATGGAAGAAAAAAACTCATACAGATCAAATCCAACCAATATTAAAGAGGAGATAAAAAATCTTCAGTTCAGAAAAGATTTTATAAAGGAATACCGCGATTTAAAGGATTTTTATCTTGATGACAAAAAAAAAGATAAACTTAAAAATATGGGTCGCCTTCAACGATTCTTTTTTCAGTCAGGTTATCTTATTTCAAGTATATTCAAAAAACTAACTCCACTCAGGAAATTACTCGTGATCATCGGTCTTGTCCTGATGTTTCTTAGCAGCATTCGGATTGATAACCAAAACTCTTCACCCAATAATACTCTTTTGGGTGGACTTCTCATTTTTTTTGTTCTGGTTCTTGAACTTAAAGACAAGCTACTCGCAGTTGAAGAATTGATTGCCGGTAGAAAAATTCAAAAAGCACTTATGCCTGAAGAATCTCCCCAACTTGATGGCTGGGATATTTTTCTGTTTACCTCTTCTGCAAATGAAGTAAGCGGTGATCTTGTTGATTTTTTAAAAATTAACGACCAAAGAGCCTGCGTAACAATAGCAGATGTTGCTGGCAAGGGATTGAGTGCAGCACTTCTAACAGCCAAGCTACAAGCCACCGTTCGCGCATTTGCAGATTCTTCTTCAAATCCTGCCGAGCTAACTAATAAAACAAATAAAATTTTTAATCGGGATAGTCTTCCAAATCTTTTTGCCTCGATGGTGTTTCTTGAAATATCAACGAACTCGGGTGAGATTAAGTTTGCCAATGCCGGTCACTTACCGCCAATAATTTTAAGAGGTGGGGAATTAATAGAAATCGAAAAAGGCGATGCCGCCTTAGGTCTTTTAAATAATGCAAGTTACCGGAACTTTGATTTAAACTTACAAACGAATCAAATATTTTTCGCATACTCAGATGGAATTACAGAAGCTGTTAATGAGGCGAATCAATTTTTGGGAAAAGAAAAATTATTTAATCTTCTTAAAGGAAATGATCATTTAACTGCATCAGAACTTGGTCGTAAAATAATTATTTTTGTTGAGCAATTCAGGGGCGAAGCAAAAGTTAACGATGATCTTACTTTAGTTATCTTAAAGAAAAAATAACAGGTTTTTTATTCGCGATCTCTTAATAACTGTTCGGTAATTCAAATATTAAATATCCTGTACTTCCAACATTCCCTTATTTCCAAACTTTATTCATAAATCATTTACTTATTTTTGCACATCACAAAAAAGAAAGTTTAAATGAGTGTTGAAGTAAACAAAATTATTTACTCAATGGTTGGAGTAAGCAAATTCTATAACAATAAACCGATTCTAAAAGATATTTATCTTTCCTATTTCTATGGAGCAAAGATTGGCGTTATAGGTTTAAACGGTTCCGGTAAATCTACTCTTCTAAAAATTCTTGCTGGTGTTGATAAAAACATTAATGGCGAAACAGTTATCTCGCCCGGGTTTACAATCGGATATCTTGAGCAAGAGCCTCAGCTTGATGATACTAAAACTGTCAAAGAAATTGTGCAGGAAGGTGTTCAATCAATTGTTGATTTGCTTAAAGAGTATGATGAAATAAACGCAAAGTTTGCAGAACCTATGGATGATGATGAAATGACAAAGCTTCTTGAACGTCAAGGTGAAGTTCAGGAAAAACTTGAAGCAATGGGCGGCTGGGATTTAGACGCACGACTTGAAATGGCAATGGATGCTTTGCGCTGTCCGCCTTCGGATACTTTGTGCAAAGTTCTTTCGGGCGGAGAAAGAAGACGTGTTGCTCTTTGCAGATTGCTTCTTCAAAAGCCCGATATTCTTTTACTAGATGAACCAACAAACCATCTTGATGCTGAAACAGTTGCCTGGCTTGAACATCATTTACAAAAGTATGAAGGAACTGTAATTGCAGTAACACACGATAGATATTTTCTTGACAACGTTGCTGGATGGATTCTTGAACTTGATCGCGGGGAAGGAATTCCGTGGAAGGGAAATTATTCATCGTGGCTTGAACAGAAACAAGAAAGATTACGTGTTGAAGAAAAACGAGAAAGCGATAGACAGAAAACTTTACAGCGCGAACTTGAATGGATAAGAATGAGTCCGAAAGCTCGTCACGCAAAATCACAATCAAGAATTACTTCTTATGAAAATCTTCTTAAGGAAGAAAAAGAAAAAGGACAAAAAGATCTTGAGCTTTACATTCCCGTTGCAGAACGACTTGGCGATATTGTAATCGAAACAGAAAAACTTAGTAAAGCTTACGGTGATAATATTTTAATTGACGATCTAACTTTTTCAATTCCTCCCGGCGCGGTTGTTGGAATTATCGGAGCTAACGGTGCTGGTAAAACAACTTTGTTTAGAATGATAACAGGATTGGAAAAACCCGATAGTGGTAATATTAAAATCGGTTCAACTGTTAAATTGTCTTATGTAGATCAATCAAGAGATGCTTTGAATCCTGAAAAAAGTATCTGGGAATTAATTTCAAATGGAGAAGATACAATAATGCTTGGCGCCAGGCAGGTAAACTCGCGTGCTTATGTTGCGCAGTTTAACTTCTCCGGTGCAGATCAACAGAAAAAAGTCAGTATGCTTTCCGGCGGAGAAAGAAACCGCGTGCATCTTGCAATGATGTTAAAGCAAGGCGCAAATGTTCTTTTACTTGATGAGCCGACAAACGATCTTGATGTAAACACTTTGCGAGCGCTTGAAGAAGGTATTGAAAAATTTGCCGGATGTGTTCTGGTCATAAGTCACGATAGATGGTTTTTGGATCGGATCTCAACACATATTTTAGCTTTTGAAGATGAAAGCAAAGTTGTTTGGTTTGACGGAAACTACAGCGAGTATGAAGAAAAACGAAAAGAAAGATTGGGCATAGAAGCAGATCAGCCGCATAGAATAAAGTACAGACATTTAACGAGAAACTGATCCCTAACCTTCGAGGTTTCTGCTTTGCAACCTCGAAGGTTACTTTTGTATTTTAATTTTGAATTATGCGATCCTAAAAAAATATTCCAATCACTTTATAGAAAGGTTCGAGTTACATTATGAAAAAATTACTATTCTTTGTCCTGGCATTAATGCTATTCATTGCGTGTTCAAAAACGGAAGAGAAAAAAGTTGAAGGCACAGATCAACAAAATGTTACTACACAAGAAGCACCTAAACCAGTTGTTAATCAAAGGTATGGGGTTAAATCCGGCGTAATTTTTTACGACGCGCCTATGGGCACAAAACAGGAATTATACTTTGATGATTACGGTGCAAAAGAAGTTTCTATTACATCCATTGATATGGGAGTGGCTAAATCAAAATCAATTGAAATAAGAAAAGATGGTTTTAGCTATACTTATGAGGAAGGCAAGACTGAAGGCACAAAAAAAGCATGGTATATACAAAATACAGATTACTCAAAAGCTGATTCAAGAACCATTGAGCGTTATAAATTGAAAGACCTCGGAACGGAAATTGTAGCCGGAAAAGATTGTAAAAAATTCAGTGCCGAGTTCGGTGGATCTCCTATGATTAGCTGGACCTGGAATAACATACTTATAAAATCAGCAACTAAAATGGGTGGAGCAGATTTTGTTATTGAAGCAACAAAAATTCAGGATGGTTCAGTAGATCCTAAATTGTTTGAACTGCCGCAAGGTGTAACTTTTAAAGAGATGTAATTTAATTCTAACCTTCGACGTTGCAGTTTAGAACGTCTAAGGTTGCTTGTTTATTCGGTACTAATAGAGCAACCTTCGAGGTTTCTCCCACAGGGATGCCTTCGGCAAGGGCAGTAACCTCGAAGGTTAATTTTTATTTCTTAAATCTCATAATCAGATTTCTGTGTTTCATCAAGCATAAAATTTTTTAACGAATCAATAGAATCAAAATAACTTAACAATATCTTAATATCAGTAACGGTTTCTTCTTTCAAACCGAGAAGTTCTTTTGCACTGGAATAATAATACTCATCATATCGTTTTACGATTTTTGCTTTAACTGGATTTTCTAAAATATACTTAACAACCCATTTGAAATAAGAATCATCCTCTATCTGCTTACTTTTTGTCTTGCCAGCAAACAAAACCCCTGACCGCGTATACTTAGTGTTCAGCCCTTTTGTAAATGAATTACTTAACCCGGAAATAAATTGAGATATGTTCTTATCCTCTGTAGTTTGCTTTGCAAAAAGATGAAAGTGATTAGGCATCAAACAATAACACAAAATCTCAATCGAAAACTTGTTTTTGTATTCAATCAATTTTCTAAGAAAATACTCGTAATCATTTTTCTCAAAGAAAATCTTTTGTTGAAAGGCACCACGATTATAGAGATGATGAAATGTATCTTTATAAAAATTTCTCGGTTTATTCATTATTAAAATAAATCCTTTGGTTCTTACCTAACCTTCGACGTTGCAAATTAGAACGTCGAAGGTTACTTGCTTAATTATTTAATCATAGAGCAACCTTCGAGGTTTCAGGGCAGTAACCTCGAAGGTTAATTTTTATTTCCTGTACTGCTTTATAAACTCTTCAACCTCCGGTAAGCCGCCTTGATAAATTAAATAACCATTACTTGGTTCGCGTTCAGTTATTTCTCCGTTAATTGGAGTTAACATTATTTCTTTTACTTTTTCAATGTCATCTGTTTGCCCAAATGCCCAGCCAAGTTTCATATACGCAACTTCCGGCAACATGTTTGCAGCAGGAATAACACCAAGCTCCATCATATCTCTTCCGGTATCGTAAACGTACATTTGAACATAACCCCAAAGTGTTTGAACCGTCATATAAACTGCAACGCCTTTTTCCTTAGCTCGTTTTAGTGCCGGATATAATGGCTTGTTCACGTGCCCAAGTCCGGTTCCCGCAATTACAATTCCTTTGTAACCATTTTCTATTAAAGAATCTATCATGTCTGGTTTCATATTCGGATAGTAATAAACAATTGCAACCCTGTCATCAAATACTGCATTTACTTTTACATCGTTGTCAAATCTTCTTCGTTTATAATCATCACGGATTGGAGTAACTTTTTCTCTGTTAACTGTTGCAATAGGAATATCACCAATCGTTCTAAAAGTTGAACGATAACTGGAGTGCATTTTTCTTACGCGTGTTCCGCGATGGAGTAAGCCATACATATCACTAGTTGGACCAAACATACAAACCATAACTTCTGCAATATCACTTATTGCTGCGGTTGTTACTGAGTGAATAAGATTTAACGCAGCATCAGATGAAGGTCTATCGCTTGAACGTTGCGAACCAACCATAACAATTGGAACCGGAGAATCCTGAACCATAAAAGAAAGTATCGCCGCTGTGTGATGCATTGTATCAGTTCCATGTCCGATTACAATTCCCTGCACGCCTTTTTCAATTTCTCTTCCGATTGCTTCAGCAAGTCCAATCCATTGCTCGGGGCCCATATTCTCACTAAAGACACCGTACAATTTTTCTGTTTCAAGGTTACAAATGTCTGCAAGTTCAGGAACTGAGCCATAAAGTTCGCCCGGAGAAAATGCAGGAATAACTGCGCCAGTTCTATAATCTAATCTTGATGCAATTGTTCCACCTGTTCCCAAAAGTTTAACGCGTGGTTTCTTTGGATCGTAAGGAAAATCTTTTTCTGGAATTTTATAATGCGCTTCCTTCCTTCCGAATATTTTGATGTCTCTGATTTTTTCCGCAGCAATCCCGATGTTATAGCCAATAGGCATTTTAAGAACTATATGAAATTCATCCGCAGTTTCTGAACGAGGTAAAATCAACCCCTTAAAACTTCCTTCATCTGTAAGGATTTCTACGTCACTCCATATTGGTGTTTTAAATTTTTGCAGAGTGTTTAATGCAACTCCGCGATAGCCTTTATAATCTTCAGGATTTATTGTTCCCACTATTTAACTCCTTTCACAAAACCAATTTTATCAGCAATAGTTTTTGCTGAAATTCTACCTCGAAGTTTTTTCATAATCATTCCCATCAACAAAATACTTTTACTTTCTTGATTATAAATAGTCATCTTATCACATTCTAATTTTGCAGCGTTAATAATTTCAT
Source organism: Ignavibacteriaceae bacterium (assembly GCA_036170275.1). Taxonomy (GTDB): domain Bacteria; phylum Bacteroidota; class Ignavibacteria; order Ignavibacteriales; family Ignavibacteriaceae; genus IGN3. The sequence goes on along the minus strand of JAVHOU010000138.1, from coordinate 33,876 downwards.
CAACTTCTTTTCCGCTTGCTGGTTTTTGAATCACTTCTTCAGTAAAAGCTCCAAGCTCAGCAATGGTTTGTAATGTTGTTAGCAAAGCATCTTGCGGAATTTTTTTATTTGCAAACGATTTCAAAATTCCTTCAAACATTCCTTCATGCATCCATTCAATCATGCAACCATACTTCTTCAATCTTTTAGGATATTGAATTAAAAAGACTGCTGTTGTTGTTGGATTTACTTTCCATTCATTTACAGCTTTCTTAAAAAGCTCTGCATATTTTGAAACAGAAAGTTCTTCGATAGTGTCTTTTGGAATGGAAAGTTGGTTGTACCATTCAATTCTTTTCCAGATTTGCTCCGGCAGCCATGAATTAATTTTATCCAATCTTTCTTTGGTAATTTTTTTCGGCGGTAGATCAGTGTCAGGATACATTCTATCAGCACCGGGAAGAATGCGTTCAAAACCATTCGTGCCATCGCTCATTGCTTGCCGCGTTTCAGATGGAATTCCAATCGTTGCTTCTTTAGCCCGTATGATAATTTCATTTACTGCTGTTTTAACATCATCTTCACTCCCCCAAACAATTACCAGTGTATCGTTATCGGTGGCGTTTGTAAACTTTTTAACTTTCTGCCAATCAGCAGAAGCTATTGTATCGCTTGTACTATCTGAATTAATAAGATTAGGAATGCTTGTTAAGCAGGCAATAACTCTAACACGATCGGAAATTTCTTTTGAGAAATAAGTATCAGTTTGTGTATGCCAATGAAGCAAATCTTTATAACCTTTTAGTACAACAGCGCTTAGCTTCATTCCTAAATCTGCAGCATTTTTTAAAGGAGCGTAATGAACTTTCTTCAATAGTTTTGTTATGTCATAAGATTCAGCTTTAAATGTTTCAGGTATGATGCCGCGTTTTTTTAATTCCTCTCTCAATCGTAAAAGATTCCATTGTCTCATCGATTCGTTATAGGTAAGAAGTGGAATCAAAGTAATTTGTGGTACACCTTTTATTTCAACACGAGTTCCGCCTTCGACGCTTACGTTTACATCTTCGCGAGCCGCACCTATTCCGCGGCGAACTTTTTGTGTGCTTCTTACAAGTTTGCTGCATTGCCACGCAACTTCAGCAACTTCCTGCGGAGTGCGCATTGCAGGTTCTGTTACTGTTTCGATTAGCGGCATTCCGAGTCTATCTGTTAAATAAATTCTGTCGTGTCCTATGTCAGAAACTTCACGGCAGGAATCTTCTTCAATAGACATCTGAACAATTTTTACTTTTCTATCTTTGTAAGGAATCCAACCATCAAGCGCATAAATTGCTGTTCGCTGGAATCCTGTTGGAATACTTCCATCCAAATATTGCTTGCGTGCAATGTGGATTTCATCTACGACATTACAGTTGTACAACATTCCAATTCCGATCGCAATATCAAGTGCATCTTCATTAATTAAAAATGGAGGAGTGTCATCCATCTCGTAAGTACAAACTGTTTCCCGTTTGATATGATAAATAATATTCTTCTTTGTTTTAAATTCCATCAAAGCAGTGCCGTCATAAACTCCCATTTCAGAGAGCGTGGGACGCATATGACGTAATATTTCTGCATCAAATTCTCTGGTATATTTCCCTGCAGGACAGCGGCAGAAAAGTTTTTTTTCTGTAAAAAGCTGTTGGTGAATTTCTAATCCCGATTTGAACCCGACTGTTTTGTAATCTTCTTCGGTCATTTCGTTGAATGGTTTGAAAATAAAATCATACATAGTGTGGTTTGGTATTGATTAGTTATTATGTTTTTTAATATTGAATCGATTGATTAAACTATTGTATGTGAAACTTAATCCTGCACTTGTAAAAGGAATCATTAAAATTTTCATCATTGTTTGATATCTTGGTAATGCAAAGAATACGGTAGCGATAACAATTCCATGCAAAAAAAACAAATAGATAAACTTATGTTTTGAAACATCAAAAGTTTTTATAAGTCCAATACTAAAAAAAAATAATATAAAAATAGAGGGGGCAAGATATAAAACATTAAGAGCACGTGGATCACTAAGATTAAAAATCCACAGTTCAAATTGCTTTCGAAATCCATTCTCAACAAACTTGAGAGGATTTTCTTTTATGTAAGATACTGCTCTTTCTAAATACATTTCATTATAATGGATCTCAAATGAATTATCTCTCGGAAGTTTTTTTGTTTTTTCAATCATAATTTCCTCACCCCACCAACCGACATCTGACGCATTATTTCCTCGATACAAATTTTGACCGAAATTTGTAGTGAATGGAATTATTTGAGTGAACTCGATTAAATTTCTTATAGACCATGGTAAAATGAACAGTATAATTAATAAAAGGGTAGTAAATGCTATTTTAAAATGTTTTTTTAATGCAAAAGCACCTATTAATAATACTGCAAATAAAACAAATTCGGATCGTAAATAAATAAGAAAACTCAAGAGAAGTGGTATTACAATATCAAATTTGTTTTTCCCCTGATTTAACAACAACCTATATATAATAAGAATTATTAGTAAATGAAATATTATCGTTGGACTAACTGAAATGACTGCATAAATAAATTCTGGTAATACTGCATATACTATGATAGCTATTAACGCAACCAAATTATCAAATAATTTCACACATAGTTTATACAAAAAGAAAATTACTAATGCCGAGAAAAATATATGCAGCGAAATAATTAATAGGTTAGTTATAAAAACATCATCGAAGAAAAAAAATGGCAAAATAATTAAAACGTATCCCGGCGGCATATATGCAGAAGAAAATGGTTTTATCCCCTCCTTGTATTTGTACTCCAATGAATCATGTTCAAAGTAGAAAAGAGAATAGCCGTTATTGTGAACTTTATTTTTTGCGATCTCACCATATTCCCATTGGTTGATACTTTTTATATCTACAAATTGCCAAACAAAAACTATTCTTAATATTATAGCAAGTGCAGCAATGGCTAATATAATCTTGCCTGAACTCAAGAGTTAATTTCCCAAATTTGAACCTTAGTTGGGGTTCTGAAGATGAAATCGTACATAAGTGAACCACAATAATTTTATAAATGTTGGTTTGAAAAATAAAGAAAGTTTTGTGTAGCAGGAAAAACAAAAACAATAGCACACGGATATCACGGATTGCGCTGATTATCGCTGTTTTAATCTGTGTTAACCTGTGTAATCCGCGTTCTATTTAGGCTCTAATTATTAAACTTACTCAGATAATCCTTAAACATATCTTTATGAACCATAAAATCCATAATCTTTAGCTTAACATAATCTTCTTGATAGAAGTAATAACCTTTATCTCCAGTATTGTGCGAGCCTGCACCAGAATCTTTAATTAAAAACCATGTTTTCCCATTCAGTTCTTCATATCCAACTAAGTGAATTCCATGATCATCAGTCGTTGTTTCATTACTAAATCGAAATTGTCTTGCATTTTCATCAATATATTCAGAAGGAATATCAAACGTTGGAACAACGGCACACTTTGCCCAGCTATCATATCCAGCTTCACTTACATCGCCACCGATTGCAAGTGTATAACCATTCTTTATTGCATTCTTTAATACTTTCATAAAATCCTCAAGCGGAATGTTGTAATAATCTTTATTGTGCCACCAGTTATCGGGAACTTCATACTCGACCTGTTGCCAGTAAGGTTGCTGAATATATGAGAGCACATCAACATAATCATCGGGATTAAGTTTTAAATAATTTGTTAGATATTCTTTTGGCGTATATTTCTTACCATCAACAATTACTTCTGTTGGAGGGACACCCAGGTAATGATTAAGGATTGATTTAGTTACTTTAACAACCTCATCCTCATCCCAGGCATTTGTGGCTTTTACATTATTTAAATATGTGTGAATTTCATCTATCATCTTACTATGATCATGAAATTTTTGTTTAGGTAACAATCCTGTAAAAGATTCAAGCGGCACGATTCCATATTGTTTGTAAATTCTTGTAACCGCATTTGCTTCGGAACCTTCATCAACAATTGATTTGCCTCTTGTGCTAACATACTCTTTAACCTTTTCAACATATTCCCAATAAGCGGTATAGATAGGAGACAGAGCAACCTTCTTTCCTGTTAAACGATTAACTTCTGATTCGAAGAATGATGTTGTAGAAAAAGACCAGCAAGTTCCTGTTTGCCCTTGAGAAACCGGGTCGTTGTGCCAATAGTATTTAAACTCTTCTTTAGATTGCGGATAATTCATCCCGGTGAAATCTAATTTAAAAGATTTCTTTTTCTCTTTTGGTGGAGTATTGAATTCATCAATGACTTTTTTTATTTCCTGATAGAATCCGGGTTTGGGTTCGGAAAAAACGCCTTTGTTTTTTTGCTGAGCGTTAATGAGTGAAAGCGAAGAAGCTAGTATTAAAATTGCGAAAAGAAAAATGAAGTGTTTCATAATGTATTCCTTACTTTAGTTTGTAAGTAGTAATAATTTAGTTGTTCAAAATTAGGGATAAAAGAAAATAGTGTGAAGCAAATAATTAATAAAACAATTCCCGGACAGATTGAAGGAGGCAACAAACAATCCGCCGGGAATCTTAAGCGACGCAGACAGCATTACTAATACGAGATGTCGCTTATTTCAATCATCTCTGTTTTTTTATCATACTTTCTAAGATATGATATAAATTCTGAGTTTATAAATTTCTGATGAGTCTTTTCATAAGATTTCAAATACTTTTCAACTTGCTTATGTGTTAAAGTACTCTTCATATAATTCTTTTTTTCGTTGTCATCGAAAAAAATACGATAATAGAAAATCTTAGCCGGCTTAGATTTAGCTTTTGCTGCCGCAGCTTTTTTTAATATTTTTTTTACTGGCATATTATACTCTCCAAATAATATTTATTGGATTAAACTTTTCCGTTCTTCTTAATTATATCCCTTGCTATAATTCCTTTTTGGATTTCATTTGTTCCCTCAAAAATTCTATTAATACGGGAATCCCTGTAAATTCTTTCAATAGGAAGTTCCTGTGAATAACCCATTCCACCGTGAACCTGAACAGCGAAATCAACAATCTTGTCTATAGATTCTGAACAGTAATATTTTACTATTGCCGATTGCCTGGAAATATCTTTGTGTAAATCATAATCAACAGCAGTGCGGTAAACGATAGATTCCATATTATAAATCATAACTGCCATCTCTGCAAGCATAAATTGTACTGCCTGAAATTGTGCAATTGGATGATCAAACTGTACGCGCTCTTTAGCATATTTTGTTGAAAGCTCAAGCAGTTCTTTCGATACGCCGAGACACGCGGCACCAAGCCCTAATCTACCAGCATCAAGAGTTTTCATCGCATAGATAAATCCTCTGCCATCCTGCCCGATTAAATTTTCTTTTGGGATATGAACGTTTTCAAAACTTAATGCATTGGTTGTACTGCCTTTAATTCCCATTTTCTTTTCAGGTGGACCAGCTTTAAATCCCGGTGTTTTTGTATCAACAGCAAAAAGACTAATTCCTTTTTCGGTTCTTGCAAACAGCGAAATAAAATCTGCAATACCGCCGTTTGTAATCCAAAGTTTTTCACCATTAATAACCCATTCATCACCAACAAGATCAGCCTTAGTTTTTAGATGAAAAGAATCTGAACCAGCTTGTGCTTCCGTTAAACCAAATGCGGCAATCTTTTGTCCGGATGCGAGTGGAGGGATAAATTTCTTTTTCTGTTCTTCGCTTGCACCGTTAAAAATTGCATTAGTTCCAATTGATTGATGAGCACCAATAAAAGTAGCGGTTGACATACAGCCACGTGCGATCTCTTCCTGCATCAAACAATAACCAACCTCACCAAATCCACCGCCGCCGTATTCTTCAGGAAAAGATATTCCTAAAAAACCAAGTTCAGCCATTTTCTTAATAAGTTCAGGGGGAATTTTTGCTTCTTCGTCTATCTTTGCAGCAATAGGTTTGATTTCGTTGTTGGTGAAGTCTTTCACCATTTCACGAAGCATATTTTGTTCTTCGGTAAACTTAAATTCGAACATAGAAAAGATGCCTTCTTTTTATTGTCGCTTGTTGCAGTCAAATAATATTCCACAAGAATTTATTGTATTATTTGCTCAAATAAAGGGAAAATTGACAGATATGAGCGAAATGCTTTTCATATCAAAGAAGAGTGATATAAATGGTTCTTAATAGTGAGAAGATATTTGTTATTTAAGATGCACCGAGGTTTCTTCTTCTGTGGTAAATATTTGTGCATTACCTTTATATTTAGTTGTAACCTCATAAGTAAAATTATAAAAGTTATTGGTTTCTAACATGTTTTTTTCAGAATTAAACTCGCAAAAATGTTCGATCCCATCAGGAGTTCTTGTGGTAATCTTTAGTGTTTTATTTATTGCGGAAGGATTCTTAATTAAAATCTTCATGTTGATTTTATAGACAAACCCGAGGACTGTTCCGTAACTATCTTTGCCATTAGTAACAAATGGTGGTCCTTCTAATGTTTTTATAAACTCAGCATTTGTAAATAACAAATTAAAATCTTTTTCAAACTTATCTTGAGCAAACAAAGGCAAAGAAAAAACCAGCAGAGTAAGCGGAATAAAGAAAAAGTGTAATAAAAATTGTTTCATTTTAAAATTTAATTCAATTATGGATTCTTTTGATTGAGTCACAAATTATACCAAGAGATCAAATTATTTTATTCATCTCTATTCACAGTTTCGGGAGAGAATGCTGGCAAGCAGACAGCAATATATTCTACAGTTCCTTTATACGGTGTGCTGTATTGTATCCACTCACTTTTTTTAGTTAAGATAGCCGAACCAGCTTTAACATCAATTACTTCTTTTTCAGTTTTAACCCGCAAAGTTCCTCTTAACACAATAGTATATTCATCAAACTTCGGTCGCTGCCCCGGTTCAATCCAGCCTTGCGGACTTGTCATTTTTGCAATGCTAACCGCTTCAGTTTTTGAATTAACTCTTCCAAAATATTCTTCTATAATTTTTGGTTTATTACCAGCAGCTTCAATTATGGTTGGTGATTTAATAATGATTGGCATTTTTTATTTCCTTATTTCTTTTTTGCACTTACAAGATAAAATATAACTGATGTTGTAAAAACTGTTTTAGGATTTTGCTCTATTTGATTTCTGATTTTCAAAATTCCCCTTTCATATTCTTCATCTGAAAGGCTTGCAAGTTGTGAGCAGTGATTTTTTTCTAAAAACGGATCGTTAAGAACATCTTCACCAATTCTTTCACGATGGACTTCTTCAGCAACTTTTATTTCAATTTCTCCGAAGCTTTGTTCTTGTAATAAATATTTTGATTGTTCTAATGATGGAAATCTTTTTAAATCATTTTCATAGACAGAATCAAAATAATCATAAACGTACCAATCTTTATCAATATGCGGATCAACACCAAAAATTGCAAGCATTCCATTGTTTGATAATATTCTTTTGCTTTCCTTAACAAACTTTTTCTTATCAGGGAAATGATGAATAGCATTTACACAAAATATAAAATCAAAATAATTATCTTTAAGTGGAACATGTTCAGCATCGGCATTTACAAGCGTTAAGTTTGATTCCTCAGGCCCGGGAATTTTTAGCATATCGAGTGAATAATCCAACCCGAAAACTTTATTGCTCTCATTTCCAATCCTGCCGATCCATCTTCCAGTTCCGCATCCGGCTTCTAAAATTTTACTGTAATTATTGGAAGCAATTAAGTTTTTAATTTCATTTTCAATGTTCACCAAGTAATTGTTGGAGTAACGCCGGTTATATGTAGTTGCAATCTTTTTGTAATTAGTTCTAATCATTTGGGAGTATAAATATTTTAATTTCTTAATCAAATTATTAAGAAGTAAAAGCATACTCAAGAGATTTTAAATCTATATTGAAATATATCAGACTGTTAGTTAGATTAACCAGCGAGGGAATAACAAATAATTATTCATTTTATTTTTTAGGAGGCCTTATGAAAATTTTATCGGGAATTTTAACAGCAATTGTTTTTGTCTCGGCATCTTTGTTAGCACAGGACGTTGGAAAAGTTAAAGCAATGATTGAGGAACAGAATAAAATTTATACAAAAGCTATGATTGATAATGATACTGAAAAAATGTTATCAATGTACACCGATGATGTTATCTCTATGCCCAGCTATCAACCAACTGTAAAGGGAATTGCAAAGGTTAGAGAGCTTAGTGAAATGCAAGCTAAATCAGGCTGGAAAACAACTCAATTTGCTTTAAATATTACAGATGTAATCCTTGCTGGTAATCTTGCAATTGAAATCGGGAATTATGATATGAAAATGTCTGGTCCGGAAATGCCCGAATGGGTAGACAACGGAAAGTACATTACGATTTGGGAATTGCAAAAAGATGGATCTCCCAAAATAAAAGTTGAAACATGGAATACTGACCATAATCCATGGGCGCAAATGGAACAATCTAAACAGGAAGAACAGAAAAAAGTGGATTAAGTTTTGGAAACCTCGAAGGTTAATAAAAATCTTCGAGGTTGCTATTTGAACTATCCAAACACCTTTACTAAAACTTTGTTTCTGTAATTAAAGATATCATTTATCTTTTTTTCAATCACCAAAGAATTCATTATACGTCCTAAAAATCCAAATGGAATTACATAGCTTACAATATCTTGCATCAAAATTTTTCCATCTTCTGTTTGTGTAAAAATATGTTCGTGATGCCACATTTTATACGGACCAAATCGCTGCTCATCCACAAAATAATTTGGTTCATTAACATTTGTAATTTCTGTTACCCAGGTTTGTGGAATGTTTAGCATCGGACGAACAAAATAAGTGATGATCATTCCGGGGTACATTTTATCCGGTAGTTTAGTCCTCACTTCAAAATTTAGCCAAGGTGGAGTTATTTTAGAAAGATTTGCAGGATTTGAGAAAAATTTCCAGGCTGTTTCTAAAGAAATTGGTAATATTTGTGACATTTTTAGTTGATAAAGTTTCATAACCTTTTCATATTATTGATAGTCTTTTAACAAATTATATGAAACAATAATTCCCGTCTTATGAATATTACTTCAATCGGTGAGATATTATTTGATATCTATCCGGATCACAAAAAGCTTGGCGGCGCTCCGCTAAACTTTATATATCATATCAAAAAATTAACGGATAACGGAAACATTATTAGCCGCGTGGGTAAGGATGTTCTTGGTAATAAAGTAATTAATGGTCTTAGCCATGCCGGAATTTCTGCAGATTTTATTCAACACGATAATTTACATCCAACAGGAATGGCAAAAGTGATTTTGGATAAAAATGGGAAACCTGATTTTGAAATTGATACTGACCGCGCGTATGATTTTATCGAGATAACCGAAGAGAACAGTAATTTAATTAATACCGAAACAGATTGCCTTTACTTTGGTACACTTGCTCAAAGGTCTCAAATATCACGTGAGACGATTCAAGCTTTTTTCAATCGTGGATTAAAATACTTTGCAGATATAAATCTGCGCCTGAATTTTTATAATGAAGAAATTTTAATATCCACCTTAGAAGCAGCAGATTTTATTAAAGTAAATTATGATGAGATGCACGTTCTTAATGATATTTTTGTTCAAGCTGAGTATTCAACAGAAAAAGTTGCTTTTGAGTTGATGGAAAAATTTAATTTAAATATGATTGCAGTTACTCGTGGAAAAGACGGCTCATCAATTTTTGAAAACGCGAAAAGATACAATCACTCAAATGTTGATGATAAAGTTGTTGATACTACCGGCGCCGGTGATGCATTTTCTGCAATCTTGTGTTTAGGTTATTTGCACGGATTTGAAATTCCTTACATCAATAAACTTGCAAATGATTTTGCATCGGATATTTGTCAATTCGAAGGCGCACTGCCAAAGAACGATAGGATTTACGAAAGTTATAGAGAACAGTTGGGATTTTTTTAATTTTTAAATCCTATGCCTCTCAATAATATTTTCAGGAATTCTTGTTGGTCGACCGGAGGTAAGTGATACAAGAGTATAAAGCATTTGCCCCTCTACAGCAATTTTATTTGTTGCCTTATTATAAACCCAGACGTTAATTGTAACTTGCGCGCCGCTCCACTCGCCAACTTGTGTTTTTACTAAGGCAACGTCGCCAAACTTAAGTTCACGTTTATATTTAAGATGAACTTCACTTGCAAACCAGTTTAACCCTAACGAATGATATTCTTCCATTGGAACTTTATAGTTATCCCGCATCTGAATGAATCTTGCAGTTTGTATGTAATCAAGATATTTTGAGTTGTGAACATGATTGTTCATATCAATATCATCCGGACGAACAATTATTTCAGTTTCAAAAATTGAGTTTGTGTTTTGGTCAAAGTTAGTCATTTACATCTCAATAAAATTTTTAAGAAGTTTTAATCCCGCCTCGCCAGATTTTTCCGGATGAAACTGTACGCCGTATGTATTTTCTTTTTCTATGGAAGAACAACATTGAATAGTTTTATGACAGACAGAAGTTGATAAATCGCTTTTGGGTAGATAGTATGAATTGTTAAAAAAGAATTTAGTTTTATCTTCAATTCCAGTAAAAAGCTTGCTTGGTTTAATAAAACTTATTGGGTGCAATCCTTTGTATGTTGATTCTTCAATTGCCTCATCAAACTTTATTGCGGTACCAGGGAAAAGACCAAGGCAGGAAAAATTTCCTTCAGTCGAATAATCAGCCATTAGCTGCATGCCCAATCCAATTCCAAGCATAGGTTTCTTAACTACGCGGAGAATAGAAAATAAATTTAGTAGTTGAATTTTCTTCATCACGGAAGGTGCATTGCCGCATCCTGCAAAAATTATTTTATCAGAACTACAGATATCAACTTCATTTTTGGATATTACAAAATCATCTGTAATCTGTTTTAGTGCTGATGCAACAGTTTGTATGCAATCATCACCATAATCTACTATTGTTATCATTCCATCCTAAAAATAAATAATGTTCAAAGATCCGTAAAAGATATCTAGTTTTCAATAGAGCAAACATAAATCAAAAATTTTCAACGATTGTTTCAGAGATAACTTAATAAACTTATAAACTATTTTCGGTTTTTCATCAACTCATAAACTTCTTCTGAAAGTTGTTTAAACTTTGGCAAAGCTAATTCTTCTTCCAGCGGAATAAAGCATGCAATTATGTATTTAACTTTGCCATCATCAATAATCCCAACGTCGTTTGTCCAATAAGAAAACCAGCCTGTTTTATGATAGAACATTGCCGTACTTGGCAAACCAGCTGCAAGTTTAGTTTTATCTAATTGTCTTCCAAGCAAAGTTTTCATTTGCAGGCTTACCCATTCGTTAACTAAAGTGTTTGAATAAATCTTATACATAAAATCAGCAGCGTGTAATGCACAAGTTTCTGTTCCTCTTATGCTTTCATAACCGGGATCTTCAAATTTTCTTTTCAGAAATTTTCTTGTTACCTCACTTCCATACCAACTGTAAGTATGAAGTAAACTATCAATATTTTTTCTTTGTGCGATATCAATCAAACAGTTTGCTGCAGAATTATCGCTTCTGGTTATCATCAAATCTAAAAGATAGTTTACATTTACCGTATCACCATCTTTAAGCAAAGGTCTTGGATCGGTTTTTATTTCGCTTCTTCTATCTACAACATTTGGTTCTTTAGCAACATAAGGTTGATATAGGGAACACTTTCCTTGCGAAACTTGATTTAACACTTCAGCCGCAACGTACATTTTGTAAACAGATGCTGGATAAATAAAATTATCATAATTAACTCCCCCAAACTTTGGTTGATTACCATTCAAATCAATCACTGCAAAAGAAATTTGTTCAATTCCATCTTCCCCTACTTCGAAGTTTTTATCAAGTTCAAGTTCGTGAACGATATTTTGTAAATCTGAAGAAAGCTTTTTATCGATTTTATAATAAGATGGTATTGTAACCGTTTGTGCAAAATAAAATTGAGGAAATAATAAAACTATAAATAAACCTAAAACAATTTTTTTCATCTGATAATATCTCCCCAGTTAGCAATTGGTTTACCAAGCCAAACCCAAACAATAAAATCTACACTTGCAGGTTCACCGCCAAGTTCTCGAAAACGAGTGTTTATTTGTCCGCGATGATAAGTGCTGTGTGATGCTACTTGCAGCATTGTTTCTTGTAAAGTTGCAGGAACAACTTTTTGTTTCGTTTTTCTTTCCATAAAAACTGACCAAGGTATTTGAATTATTTTTTCTTTTTCCTCTGATTTCTGAGACGAAAGAAATTCATTTAACTTTTGTTGATAATCAAATCCCCACTTTATAATTGATTGAAGATTAGTAAACTCTTCGGGTTTTGGAATTTCCATCGGTAATTCATTCCAAAGAAAATAAAATGCATATTGAACTTGATGAAGATGATATAAAAGTTTTTTTATTCTTTCATCCGTCTCTGTTGCCGGAAAACTTAATACTTTTTTCCATACTTCAGCATCTGCCCATTTTAAATGATTGAAAAGTGAATTGATATTATTTGAATTATCCACAATGATTTTCCTCTGTTATTTTATTATATATACTTCAAGCTGCGGAATTTGCCAACAATCCCCTAATTAACTTACGACCTTCTTTAAATTTATGCAATTATCTTTTTATCCGATGGAAGATCTTTTAAAAATCTTACTTGCCTTTTTTATAAATTTCAACAAATAATAAAATGTTCTGCTTGTGTATTAAACTCGATTCCCCCTTTCTCACTTTTTAAATCTTTAAAAAATTATTACTTTTCAACGTTTAATTTTACAAAAAATCAATCCTGCCCAAAATCGTTATTAGATTCGGCTTTAAATGTTTGTAACAAAGTATTCGAAAATCTAAGGCTCACAAAATGAACAAAAAGAAAAAAATTATTATCTGGTCTGCGCTTGCTTTAATAGTTGTTGTCCTCATTCTGCCGAAAATAAAATTCAGCAGTGATAAGGATGTGAAAACAGATTCCCCCAAAAGACAAACGGTTGTGGATGCATTAATTATCAAAACTAAATTTATCCAGGATAAAATTTTTTCTAACGGAACATTTATCAGCAATGAAGAGGTTGAGCTGAGAAGTGAAATATCAGGTAAGATTACCAAAATACTTTTCAAAGAAGGGCAGCCGATAAAGAAAGGAACTCTCTTAGTCAAAATCAACGATGCTGAACTTCAAGCTACATTAAAGAAAAATGAAACGATTGAATCATTAGCTCGCGATAAAGAATACAGGGCAAAAGAGTTGTTTAACAAAAATCTTACAAGCCAGCAAGAATACGATAATACATTAAGTGAGTTAAACTCGGCTCAAGCTGATGTAGAGTTTACAAAAGCGCAATTGGAAAAAACAGAAATCAGGGCGCCGTTCGATGGGATAATCGGACTTCGATCTGTTAGTGAAGGAAGTTACATATCCCCAACTTCAAAAATTGCAACCTTCCAAAGCATAAATCCGTTAAAAGTAGACTTCTCTGTTCCACAAAAATATTTTGACATAGTAAAAGAAGGGAAAACAATTTTAGTAAAGATCGCTTCAACAGGAAAGACTTATGTGGGTAAGATTTATGCAGTCGAACCAAAGATCGATCAAAGCTCAAGAACCGTTCAAGTGCGTGCAATTATTTCTAATGATAAAAAAGAGCTTACTCCCGGCGCCTATGTTGAAATTGATTTAGTACTGCAAGAAATTAAAGATGCAATAATGATTCCTTCGGAAGCGATTGTTCCTGATGTGCAAGGGGACAAAGTTTTTATTTATAGAAATGCAAAAGCAGTTCCGCAGCTTGTAACCCAAAATATCAGAACCGAAAACGAAGTTCAAATTATTAATGGATTGAACGTTGGTGATACAATTATTGTTTCAGGCATAATTCAATTAAAGCCCAACGCTCCGGTTAAACTGAACACTATAAATTAAATCTTACTAACGAAAAAAGAATTAATATGAGTTTATCATTACTAAGTATTCGGCGCCCGGTTCTTGCAATTGTCATGTCAATTGTAATTTTACTTTTTGGAATTATTGGTTACACTTATCTGGGCGTGCGCGAATACCCCAGCATTGACCCGCCGATTATTACTGTATCTACAAGTTATGTTGGAGCCAATGCAGATATAATTGAATCACAAATAACCGAACCATTAGAAGAACAAATAAACGGTATTGCAGGGATCCGATCTTTAACTTCCGTAAGCAGAGACGGCAGAAGTCAGATTACTGTGGAGTTTGATATCTCAAGTGATCTTGAGACAGCGGCAAATGATGTACGCGATCGTGTTTCTGTTGCCCGTTCCCGGCTTCCGCAGGATGTTGATCCTCCAACGGTTGAAAAAGCTGATGCTGATGCTGTGCCGATTGTTTTCCTAAGTGTGAAGAGTGATAAAAGAACGCTTCTTAATTTATCTGACATCGCACAAAACACTTTTAAGGAACGGCTGCAAACCATTCCCGGTGTAAGCCAAATTGCGATTTGGGGAGAAAAAAAATATTCAATGCGCTTGTGGATGGATCCCACAAAACTTGCCGCTTATAATGTTACTCCAATCGATGTTCGTGATGCGTTGAATAGAGAAAACATCGAACTCCCATCAGGCAGTATTGAAGGAAGCAACACTGAGTTAACAGTAAGAACTCTTGGAAGATTAACAAGCGTGGATAATTTTGATAATCTCATTATCAAAGAATCAGCAAGCAATATTATTCGTTTTAAAGATATTGGACACGCCGAATTATACCCTGAAAATGATAAGTCAATTCTCCGTCGTGATGGAATTCCGATGGTGGGCATTGTTCTTATTCCTCAGCCCGGCGCCAACTTTATCCAAATAGCAGATGAGTTTTACAAGCGGTTAGATCAAATTAAAAAGGATCTTCCTGCAGATATTGAACTTGGAATTGGGTTTGACGTTACAAAATATATTCGCAACTCAATTTCTGAAGTAGAGCAAACAATTCTTTTAGCTTTTGCTCTTGTTATCTTAATCATTTTCTTTTTCCTGCGCGACTGGCGTACAACTCTAATTCCTATTATCGCTATTCCCGTTTCATTAATAGGCGCTTTCTTCATTATGTATCTCGCAAAGTTTTCCATCAACACCTTAACTTTGCTCGGAATTGTTCTTGCAATCGGAATTGTTGTTGATGATGCGATTGTTGTTCTGGAAAATATTTATAAAAAAGTTGAAGCAGGGATGAACCCGGTTGAAGCGAGTACAAAAGGAGCTTCGGAAATTTTCTTTGCAGTAGTTTCAACAACCATTACACTTGCCGCAGTCTTTCTGCCGATTATGTTTTTAAAAGGAATTACCGGAAGACTCTTTGTAGAATTCGGTGTAGTTATCGCCGGTTCTGTTCTTATCTCGGCATTTGTTGCATTAACCTTAACTCCGATGCTAAGTTCTAGAATATTAAAAACAAAAGAGAAACATAGCTGGTTTTACATAAAGACCGAACCCTTCTTTGTTTGGTTGGAAAAATCTTATCGAAATGCACTTAATGCTTTTATGGAAAAACGATGGATCGCGTTTATTATAATAGCCTTCGCAGCAATTTTGATTTATATCATTACTTCAAATTTGCAATCCGAACTCGCGCCTATCGAAGATCGTGGCGAAATGACTGTCCGCTCAACGATGCCGGAAGGAACTTCTTTTCAATTAATGGATAAATATATTCTCCGGATGGTAAATGTTTTGCAGGATTCGGTTAAAGAATCTGCCGCAATGATTTCCGTTACCGGAGGCGGAGGTGGTTCAAGTGCAGCAAATAGCGGGTTTGTCAGGTTAACATTAACAGACGCTGACAAAAGAAACAGAACGCAAAGTCAAATTGCGGAACAAGTGACCCGAATATCAAATAAGATGAATGATGCACGGTCGTTTGTAATTGAAAGCCAATCAATTTCAACAAGACGCCGTGGTCTGCCGGTTCAATATATTATCCAGGCGCCTAACTTTGAAAAACTCCGCGAAGTTGTGCCGAAGTTTTTAGACAAAGCGCGGGAAGACCCAACATTTGCAAATGTTGATGTAAATCTAAAATTTAACAAACCAGAAATCGTTGTTGAGATTAATAGAACAAAAGCAAGAGAACTCGGCATCTCGGCAATGGATATTGCACAAACACTTCAACTTGCATATAGCGGGCAGCGGTTTGGATTTTTTATTATGAATGGAAAACAATATTCTGTTATCGGTCAGGTGTTAAAAGAAAATAGAAATAAACCTGTTGATCTTACTTCACTGCATTTAAGAAATAACAGAGACGAATCTATCCAACTTGATAATTTGGTTACCTTGACAGAAAGAAGCAGTCCGCCTCAGTTATACCGATTTAACCGCTATGTAAGCGCTACAGTTTCCGCAAGCCTTGCGCCGGGAAAAACTATCGGTGACGGAATTGATGCGATGGATAAAATTGCCAAGAACGTTTTGGATGAAAGCTTTTCTACTGCGTTAGACGGCGCTTCAAAAGATTTTGTGGAAAGTTCTTCCAGCTTATTCTTCACTTTTATGCTTGCACTTGTTTTGATTTATCTGATTCTTGCGGCGCAATTTGAAAGCTTCCGCGACCCGCTGATAATTATGTTCACGGTTCCTTTAGCTATTGCCGGGGCTGCCCTTTCCCTTTGGTATTTCAATCAGACGTTAAATATTTTTAGTGAGATCGGTCAGATTATGCTAATCGGATTGGTAACGAAAAACGGAATATTAATCGTCGAGTTTGCAAATCAGAAAAAAGCCCAGGGATTAAATGTTGTTGATGCTGTGAAAGAAGCTGCACGGCTTCGCCTGCGTCCGATTCTAATGACAAGTTTCTCAACTGTTCTCGGGACACTGCCAATTGCGCTTGCAATCGGTGCTGGTTCAGGCAGCAGAGTTTCTATGGGCATTGCTGTTATAGGCGGATTAATTTTTTCAACAATATTAACTTTGTTTGTTATCCCTGGAATTTATTCTTACTTCTCTGAAAAGACAAAATCTGTAAGCAATGTTGCCGCAAGTGAAGTTGAAGAGGAGATGATAAAAGTTAGTAAATAAAAAGATTCTTTTGGAAAGCAAAAATTATTCTTGCTTTTGAATATCGGACAAGAAGTATTGAGTTTTTAAATCTCTCCTTTTTATTTTATCATATACTTCCAGTTGCGGGATTTACCTTCAGACATCCACTCAATTGCGGTTTCCACTCTGCGGCTTTTTGTTTCATCAGTTTTTGCCTCAGTAATCCATTCAACATATTCTCTTTTATGTGATGGACTAAAATTTTCGAATGTTGTAAATGCTTTTTTATTTTTCATTAACTGTTTTAAAAAGTAATCTGGAACAACAATTTCTTTTTTAGGTGTTGTAACTTTTCTTGGTGGGAGCTTAATACCCTTTTCATTTAGCATCATCGCTTCTTTAATATGTGCAATAATTTTTTTATCTGATGGCAGATCTTTTAATAATGTAATCTTGCCATAATGACCCATCGCAGATTCTGATTTAGCATTTGCAAGAAGAGCTTTATCTTTCATCAGCGAAGCTTTCCAAAATCCAAATGCACAATGCTGTTTGAATGAAGCCATACTGCACATCGGACCTTTATAATCAAAGCTAGCAAAGCCCCATTTAATAGTTTCCTGAACATCAGGACAAGCGGTATGAATTAATTCTCTCAGATGAAGTAAAATAGGTTTTGCAAATTCTGCAGATTTAGAAATGTATAAGTCTATTCGTGCATCTTTGGTTGGCATCTGAATTTCCTAAAATTTTTTTATTTGAAATGAAAATACATCCAGTGAATAAATTTTGAATCTTCCATTTTTAATCTTGGTTCTTTTGGTACATAAGAATATTCAGCCGACCATCTGACAACATAATCTCTCTGCGAAGTTTTTAATTGGGAATATCAAGCTCCGCCTGATTCATTAATTCTACTCATTGTTTAGAAGTGGATTCATATTGATCCCACATATTTACTTTAGCAACTTCTTCACGTACCATGTAGAGTTGGTCTTTCGTTCCCTGTGGGAATGAGTTTGGTGCAAGCAGAAAAAGTCCGCCGAGCAAAAAGATACAAAGTGTGCTGAGATAGCGCATAAGGTGCCTCCTTAGATTGGTTGATAATTAATTATTGAAACACTTAATCGGAAAAGTGTTTTTGAGAACACGAGAAACTATGAAATGAATTTTTAAGTAGCAAGAAAAATATTCTTTTGCTGTATCATAAGTTGATTGCGTTCCGCTTTAATCTTAATCGTTAGATTTGTTGTAAAACTTAATTCCTTCACTTCTTAATTTTTCTATCCACAATTCTTCTAGTGAGGTTAGTTCCGTATCAATTTCTTTTTCTGCTTCGTTTTTTAATTCAAGCTCATCAAGAATTTTTATTTCAAAATTATCTTTGCCAAGTTTTTTGTAATCGACAATCAAATCCTGATAAGGAAAACTTCCCATCTGCAATGTAAACTTAAACCTTCTAATTACTGCTGGTAGGTTTTTGCTTGTACCAACGTACATTTTGTTATCAATCTTGTTATGCACGGCATATATTCCGGCTAGCTGTTTTTGTGATTTATACTCTTTTATTAATTGTTTTTTGTCTATCATATTATTCTCTGTTTTTATCAATCCAGTAACCCCAAAGTATAATCAGCCACTGTGCATTACCAACAATTCCAATTATTTCAATAGAAGGCGGAGGGGGACCAACAAGATTTGAAATATACATCGCAACTAAGAATATAATTAATCCAAGAAGAGAATAGGTGCCAATTTTATTTTTTGGTTTAGTTGATTTATAGTATAAATAAACTCCCAGAGCAAAAATCAAACCTTCTAAAATTACAGTTGCAGCAAAGCTGTTCCATAAACCAAAACCAACCTTAAGACTATAACCCGGAAAGATCGGCAGATCAGGAATGTGAACAATAAGATCGAGCACCCAATGGCTTATAACAAGCAGTGCAAGTATTATAGCCGTTCTGGATTTCTTTTTTATAACAAAGTAAACCATACCAAACAAAACAGCCCAAACAATTACTCCAAACAAGCTGTGTGTAAAAGGGTAGTAGGTAAAATCTAAAGGAGTAACAGTTGTAACGCCAGGTTTTATTTCTGCTTTTTCAATTCCCAGCAGAAGAAATATTGGCCAGATGAGATCAATCCATTGCGCCGCCATAAAATAAGTACCAAGCGATGCAGAGCTTTCAAACTTCTTACCTGCAAAGCCGGCACCAAAATGACCGATGAACATATAAGCCTCTGATTTTTATTCGAAACTTAATAAGTCATCTTACGCAATACAAGAGATGACATATTTATTGAAGAAAACAAACATTTAATTTTACATTGAAAACGTAATTTCTATCTGAGTTCAATGTAAGAAGAAAGATTTCATCTCTAAATAACTAAAGTTTTATAATAATTTCAGCAACAGATTTTTCATCTGCGATGATGATAAGAGAAAACAATGCTGTTTATAGTTGTGTGGTTTTATTTTTTATTTATAATTATCAAAAAAAGAAACGCAGAGTTTTATTATGTTTCATCAACCTTTTTAAGAAGTTTTAATTTAAACAGGATATTGATTAATGAGTGAATTTAAACGACCTGATATAAAAACAGGAATGCAAGTAAAAATAATAATGAAAGAAGACCAACGGACCGGAAAGCTTACCGAAGGTATTGTTAAAGATATTCTTACAAAATCTCCTAAACACCCGCACGGAATAAAAGTACGACTTGAAACCGGTGAAGTTGGACGTGTTAAAGAAATAATGAATGAAGTATTATAAAGATTCATTATTAAACTTATTAGTTGGATAAGATATCTTAATTCCATTCATTTATAACTGTCTTTCCTGTTTTTTATCTTCTTCATTGCAGAGTTAAAAAACTTGCCCCACTTTTTATCCTTTTGTCTTTTTTCAACGTAAGACATTTCGTTGTACTGAGCTTCTTTATAAATTTTTATGAAGTTGTTGTATCTTTCCTCAGAAATTTCTCCACGCTTCAATGCTTCAAGCACTGCACAGCCAGCCTCAACAGTGTGAGTGCAATCTTTGTAACGACACTTAACAGATAGCTCCTCAATTTCACCAAATGTACTGCTTATGCCAGATTCATTAGAGATTATTCCAAGTTCCCGCATTCCGGGATTATCAATAATAATCGATCCGTTTTCTAAGATAATAAGTTCACGTCTTGTTGTGGTGTGTTTTCCTCTGTCATCCTTTTCTCTTATGGGCTGAGTTTTGTACAGATCCTGGTGAATTAAATTATTCAGCAAAGTTGTTTTACCAACACCGGATGAACCAAGCAAACAATAAGTTTTGTATGGAGTGAAAAGAGATTTAATATTTTCAATATCATTTAAGTTGTTATTACTGAAAGCAAATATTTTTGCATCCGGCAAAATCTTAAGTATTTGGTTTTTCTTTTCTTCAGCTTCTTCGGGACTAATAAGATCGCTTTTACTTAAAAGTATTAGCGGAGTTATGTTGTTGTCATTGATAATTACAAGATAACGCCCGAGTCTTCTGATATTAAAGTTGGAATCAAGCGCCTGCATAATTATTGCATTATCAATGTTGGCGGCAATTAATTGATAATCAATTTTCTTTCCTGAAACTTTTCTTTTAAGCAAAGATTTTCTTGGAAGAATATCCTGGATAATTGCCAGAGTGTCATCATCAAACAATTGCACATAAACCCAATCTCCAACTGTTGGCAGACCTAATGTAGAATCTGAATTGAATAAAAACTTTCCTGTTAGCTCTGCAGAAATATCTTTCTCACTGTTTGAAGCAACAAAACTGTTTTTGTTTACACTTATTACTCTTGCAATTTTAAAATCAGGATTTTGGGATAAATCAACTTTATCTTTAAACCAATTATCAAAGCCGAGGTTTTCTATGGTATTCAATTATTAATTCGTTTAGATTAAGTTGGTGGTAAGATGTGGTTTCATTTAAAATTAATGTTATAAAATTATTATTGGTTTTTTGTTTCTACAAAACAATTTCTCTTAACAAATAACCAACCACAGATCCTTTTTCAATTAAAAAATTTAGAATAACCAAAACTTCATCTTTAATTTTCTTAGTGGTCTTAATTTTTTCGCGATAATTATATATGAATTTTTTCATTACGTTTTCTAGATAATAAGTAGTGTCAACTTCTAACTTGTCTGTCCATAAATTTTGATTCTTATTCATCATTCCGGATATCCAACTAATCCCATCTTGCAGATAAATACTTCCGATGCCATACAATAATTTAGATATAGAATATAATACTGATGGACAATTGCCAATTTCTTCGGATATTTTCTTAAAAAATCTTTTATCGCTATCATTTAAAGTGTGCCAATCATTTGCGGTTTCTTTCCACTGGTTCATAGCAAACAGATAACTTTTTATTATTTTACTGGTATACCAAGGTCTATCACCACCTTTACCCAATTCAATTATTTTACTTAAAAACAAATTCCAGATTAACCAGAATTTATCAATAGTGACTAACTGATCCTCAGCTAAAATTATTTCCTGAAATAATTCGGCAAATACTTCCGAATTACAAAAACCATCGAGAAAAGGTTTGATAAAAATAGTACGATCTTCATCAGAAACTCTTAATATAAAAAAAGCAAATTTTCCTAAAAAATTATGCTTTACTAGATAATCGACTCTTTCAGCCGTTTCTTCGGATAAGAGTGCATTAGTGAAACCCATAATAATAGACTGTGCAATTTTTTTATGATCATCATTTACCGTTCCATTTGGTATCAAGTAAAATGCTGTTTTCAAAATAAATAAATCTAATTTTTCTATTCCCTCTAAATCGTCTATGGATAGTTTATTTTCAATTACATTATGAATTTCTACTTCATGTTCTTTAACGAAGTATTCGATTAACTCCGATTCAGTGTAATTAAAAATTTGTTTTTTAATTTTTTCTTTTCGAAGTTTTTCCCTTGAGGACTCATATTTTGGTTTTAATAATAAATATCCGAGTAATAGTGATTGGGCATCTTCAAAATCAATTTTCCACAACTGATTTACAATCGTTTTAGTAGAATAGTCTGAGAAGATTGCATACATACCGATTGGATGGGAATCAAATAAGGTAATCAATAATATTTTCTTAATATTTTCTTTTTCCTCGGGATATCTTTCTAACAAGATTGGTAAGACAGATATTGATGCTTCTACACCGTCCCATAGTTGATAATTATAATCTTGCCTGAAACTAGAAGTCGAAATTTTCAATATAATATCCTTACAAAAATCTCTTTCTTCTTCTGTAAGTATTTCAAAATGGTCTCTTGTCAAAACAGAGCAGACATTACCTGGGATTGTGTAATTGAATAGATAAAAATTCTCATCAGTGTCATTTTTCAAAGTCGTTGTGATAATTTTCATTTCTTCGTAAGCAAGGTGAGGATTAGTCTCATAAGATTCGAACTTTTTATGTTCATTATCTAAGCGTGCTTTATAACTAGCCCATAGTTGTAATGATGTATATTTCATTGGTTCTGAACTTTTCTTAAGTGATTCTTCACTGTATTCTTTTAGTCCAGGATCCAGTTCGGGATTAAAATTTATTAAAACTTGCTTGTCTTTATTTTCTATCGTTGGATTCATCTTTCGTCGATCTATTCTAGCAAGATAAAGCCTCCAAGTTTTATTAAATTCTGATTCATTAAGTTGATCGGATAATGCCTCGTAATATTTGTCAAAAATTTCCCAAATAATCTTTTGCCTGTTTTCGAATTCTTCTTCAGTAGTGCTTTCAGATTTAAAAAACTGATAATACGTTGCTATGTTTTCAAGACTATTCTTTCGATGTTCATCATCGCAAGCTTTTATTCTTTCCTCTTCATATATTTCATTTTCAGGAATTCGTCCGAAACTTTTTAACATAATAAGAGAATTCTTTTGTGTAATATCTAAAGTGTATCTCCCTGTATCATAGAAAAAGAATTCCTTTGTTCGAAATAAGATGCTTGCAACTTTGAATGTTTTTTCTGGGAAGGCCAAAACAACACTTATTACTAGCGCCGAAATTGAAGCGGATTTAGAATTACTAATTAAATATAAGAGCCAAGGTTCCAGTATTTCAGACTCCCAATATTTTCCTACCTCAAGAAGATGTTTTTCTAAAGCCATGTGCATCGATTCTAAAACATGAGGAGAGACTTGAGTCCCTCTGTAAATATTATAGAGCCGTGGACAAATGTATTGTTTAATTTTGGTGGTTTCATTTATGTATACATCAATTTCATTTGCTTCAAATTTTGCGAATTCAGATTTAGCAAAGCAAGTGACAGTTTTGTTCGTAAAATCTAGGATAAAGTTTATTGTTTCCTTGAATGAAGAATTTAATAAGAAATATATTGGTGTTTGATAAGCACTTGAAGGGAAGTACTCTAAATGACTCGCCTCAATACAAAAATATTGTTCAATACCAAAGCTTTGGGAATTATAGAAATCATCCTCAGAAGTTTTAAGGTACCAAAATAAATCAGCGATCTTTAGGATATATTCCGGAAGGGTTTTAATTAACTCATTGTTAGTGCCTAGTTTTGTTAGAATCATTTTATTTAGGTCATGGTAAGGGTCGCTATGATTTTCCCATTTATTATTTAGTACTTCTTCAAAAATTTTAGTTAGCTCGCTTTTGATTTCAGAAGCACCATATAGAATAGTTTGAAGAATTTTAACTTTTAATTCTTCATTTCGATAAAAATGAACATTTTCCTTTATCGTCCATTGATAATATTTTAAAGCAATTAAGCTTGCATACTTAGTTGCTGTTCCTTTTTTGAATTTTGTGTTCCAGTCATATACGATAGGCAATACAAAATTTATATTACCTACACCAATATTGTCGAAATTTTTATAAACAAATGTTATAATACTCTTCCATCCTATACCGCTCGGTTTAGTTAACACATATTTAATAGAAAAAACATCAATTTGGGGTACTCCTAACTTTTTAAAGAATTCATTATCAACTACTTTACAGCCGATTCTAAGCAGAAAACTTATCCTTTTTAGTAATGATTGATTATTTGTAAGAAGTTTATCTTTAAATAATTCAAAAAAAGTATCTGAATAGTCAGAAAGTAAAACAGCCACTAACGTCTCATCTCGCCAATAAGATTCAATATTATTATTATCGATTATCTCTTCAATAAAGCTTATAACTTCTTGATTCTTTATCTGTATTTTTTCAGAAATCCAATTTCTGAATGCTCTTCGTATTGGTAATGAGCTTCCAATTTGATTGAAAAAAGATTCATTTGTTGACCGCTTGATGAAATCTGATTCAATTATTTTTTCAAGAGCCCATTCTTCATAAATATCATGAGTAATGAAATAACCTAAAGTTGTATATCCTAGAATTCCATCTTGGACGAATTCATCTAAAATTTGAGCATCACTCGTCGGAATCACATAGAATTGACCTTCATCCGCTCTTTGATGTGCAATTTTTAAGAAGCACTGTTCTCTACTTGGCTTTATCTTCCTAATTATCATTGTCCAAAGTTTCTCTTTGAATTTTAAGTATTCAATGTCATCTCCAGACTCGTAAAATTTTAAATACTCGTTTAAATAAAACGGACTCCTAATCAGGTTAATTAATTTCTGATCTTTTGGAATTTTAAAATTGTATGATTGAGATAAGTTTTCTAATTCCTGGTAAGTTAAATTTTCAATGTTGTATTTAGTAGGAGCTATCTTAAAATTATCTATAAACTGAACGTCTAAATCTAAAAGGTAACTACTCCTAGCGGTAAAGATAATTTTCCAACTACCATTAAGTAGAACAAAAATAAATTCTTTAAATGGATCGGTATTTTTTAAGTCCAATAATTTTTCTGCTGAATCAATCACAATGATTTTATCTTTTTCTTTACTGTGGACTTCAACAAAATCTTGTAAACTATAGTTATTAAATAAGAAATTTATATTATCAACATTAAATTCACTTGATTTAAAGATATATATCGGAATCTTTTGATATTTTTCTTTATAAAGCTTTTTAATGACAGCAGTTTTCCCCACGCCTCCAACACCACATACAAGTGTTATCGAATTTTGATTAAGTTCATCTTGAATTTGTTTTAACAATTCATTTCGATCAATAGTAATCTCTTGGTTATTAAAATTGATGTGTGTGTGAATATCAGATAAAATTTGTGTTGAATGGATTTCTTTTTCTTTCAAAAGATCAACAATACTCTTATCTAGTATGAAGAAATGTTTTGCCAACAAAGCATTTTCAATCGTTACGAATGATGATTCGAAATAACTAGTGGTTCTCCACTCTATTTCAACTCCTTCTGCTTTAGCGATTTCTTCACTTTCTATTTTTGGCTCCGGATTATTTTGACCCTTTCCCTGTCCCCAATCTTGGTTTGAATAAAATATAATTTTTGTAAGATCAGAATAATCGCCCTTACTTTTTTTAATAGTTCCAATTATATCTTTTTTATGTGTTGATAATGTCGAATCATAGAATTTTGCTTGCCAACCGATCACTTCTTTATCAATGGTTATCGGCATTGTTTCAATACCTGCTTGGTTTATAAATCGAGGGATTCCATAAGGCTTATTAAACTCTTTACAAAAAAGCAAATAACAGAACCACTCAAACTTACTTTGAGGATTCTCGGTAAATTTCGCTTTGAATATGTTCCAGTCAGGTTTAATCAATTAAATTCCCTTACTACTTTTTAAATATTATTTAATACTTATTCTAACTCTAACTTTTATTGTATTACTATTATCAAAGTAACGGTAGCTAAAAACGGCCAGCAATATTTTTATGAATTTGTCAATATCCAATTAAATATTTTTTCAGCGATTTCCCTTCCACCTTCGTAATCATTATTAAAATGAATTTCGTTCTGATAAGTTGGCCAGTTACCTGTTTTCGCTCTAATTAAAAACACTAATTCAGCCTCAACGCTTTCTAATTGATGGCTACTGAGTTCATCAAAACACCAAACATAAATTTGTGCTATAGATTTATCTCTCCACTTGTAGCCATGATAGCCTGATTCTCCATTAGCATTAAATCCATATCTGAACCGTGTTCTCAATGATTGTAGAGTTACTCCCACATAGAGGTATTCCGCCTTATCTTTTATGATATAAATTTTTGGGATTTTAGTTGTCAGTGGATTTTGAAAAGTTTTAAGAAGAGAGTTTGTAACTAAATCTTTTATATAAACAATTTGTCTATTTTCAAATTTAATCTCAAGGTGGGAAGGTGTATTTATTCTTTCCATTCTACTTTAACTTAACAGATAATTTGTTTCTATTAAACTTACCCAAACCTTACTAAATCATCAACAAAACAAAAAACCGCAGAAGTTTTCTCCTGCGGTTTAATACTAACTTAATCAGGTCACATTTCGACAAGCTCAATGTGACACCAAACTATTTAATAAAATCAAGATCGTTCAATATATCTTTATCTATTAGTTGCTTGCTGAAGGTTTTTCGGATAACGTTCTCCTTCAATTTTTATTTTGGATGCTGCATCTTCAATCTCACGAAGATCATCTGCTGTTAATTCTATTGATGATGCGGCAATGTTCTCTTCGAGTCTGTTTAGCTTTGTTGTTCCGGGTATCGGCACAATCCATGGTTTTTGTGCAAGCAGCCATGCAAGTGCAATTTGTGCCGGAGTTACATTTTTCTCTTTTGCAACTTTAATCAATAAATCAACTAGCACCTGGTTAGCTTTCCGGGCCTCTATTGTAAAACGGGGAAGAGTGCTGCGGAAATCGGTGCTCTCAAACTCAGTACTTTCAGTTATTTTTCCCGTAAGGAATCCCCTTCCCAACGGACTGAACGGAACGAACCCGATTCCAAGTTCTTCAAGAGTTGGTAAAATTTCTTCTTCCGGTTCTCTCCACCAAAGCGAGTATTCGCTTTGAAGAGCAGTAACAGGCTGTACTGCATGTGCGCGCCGAATTGTTTGTGCCCCGGCTTCAGAAAGTCCGAAGTGCCTTACTTTGCCTTCCTTTATTAAATCTTTTACAGTTCCTGCCACATCTTCTACCGGCACGTTCGGATCAACACGATGCTGATAAAACAAATCTATCACATTAGTTTTTAGTCTCTTTAATGATTCTTCGGCAACAGCTCTTATATGTTCGGGTTTACTGTTCAAGCCAGTTCATTTCGGCCCTCCATTAGGATCAAGTTCAAAACCAAATTTTGTTGCGATTACAACTTTATCGCGCAAAGGGCTAAGCGCTTCACCAACTAGTTCTTCATTATTAAAAGGTCCATAAACTTCAGCAGTATCAAAAAATGTAACCCCGCGTTCAACAGCATTTCGTATTAATGGAATCATTTCCTTTTTTTCAGGAAACGAAGGGAAAGCAAACATCATACCCATACAGCCAAGTCCAATTGTAGATACTTCAAGATTACTTTTTCCAAGCGTACGTTTTTTCATTGTTCAACCCTTTCTATTTTGAAATTGTCATTATAAATTACTCAGGTCAAGACATCTCTTATCGATTCGGTTCTATCAAAAACAGATTTTGCAAACGGGCATAAGGGAATTATTTTGATGTTATTCTGTCTCGCAAACTCAACTATTTTCATCAATAATTTTTTACCGATGTTTTGTCCGCGATAGGCATCGTTCACTTCTGTATGGTCAATAATCATTTTAGAATTGCCGGCAAAAGTATAGTTCATTCTCCCTGCTTCTTTTCCATCGTCACTCGCAACAAAGAAACCCTTTGTGCCGTCTTCAATTTGTCTAATTTCAATCATATTAGCTCTGCTTAATACTAAGTGCGCCGGATGGACATTGAGCCACCTGATTAATTAATTCTTGAGTCGTAGCATTCTCAGGTTTTATCCAGGGTCTTTCCTGCGGGTTGTAAACTTTCGGCAATGTTTTTACACAAACACCGGAATGAATACACTTTTTTGGCTGCCATACAATTGTAATCTCACCATTTGAATATTCTTTTCGCTCCATTTATTTCTCCTTTAAACTTAATTAACAATTAAGTTTGTTTTTTTATTGCTTCCCAATTTTCACAGAAGTCATAGTTAGTGAACCACCCACAGCTTTATCATTAAACAAACTTACTTTTTCATTTTCTTCTTTTAAAGCCAAGGCGTAGAGCAATGGAAGATAATGTTCCGGTGTTGGGATAGCTAAGTTAAATTCCTTTCCCTGTGATTGATAATTGATAAGCTGCTTGTGATCACCGGATAAAATATATTTTTTCATCTTCTCGCTCGCTTCAAGAGCCCAGCCATAACTATAATCAACCTCATTCAATCTTCTCCAGTCAACCATTCTGAGATTGTGAACCATATTTCCGCTTCCGATAATCAGAACTCCTTTTTTGCGAAGTGAACTGAGTTCTTTTGCAAGTTCATAATGATATTGCGGCGACTGAGAATAATCCAGGCTCATTTGAATCGCAGGAACATCAGCATTGGGATAAAGATGTTTAACAACTGACCACGCACCGTGATCGAGTCCCCATTTATCATCTAACCCGATCTCAGTTTTTTTAATTATACTTTTTGTTTCCTTTGCGAGTTCAGGACTTCCTGGTGCAGGATACTGCACTTCATATAATTCTTCTGGAAATCCGCCAAAGTCGTGAATGGTTTTTGGCTTTTCCATTGCTGTTACAAAAGTTCCTTTCGTTTCCCAATGAGCTGATACACATAAAACTGCAGTTGGCTTTGGTAAAGTTTTACCAATCTCTCTCCATCCCTGCACAAATTCATTTTCTTCAATTGCATTCATCGGGCTTCCGTGTCCAAGAAACAGCACAGGCATTCGCTCTGTGCTGTCAAACCGCTGTGTCATCTTATTTAATTCATTTAATTTCATCGCAACTCCGGTTACTGGTAACAGCAATAAAAATTTTATAAACGTTTTTCTGTCCATAATCGGTTTAAAAACGTCTTATTTATTTATTGAGCTAAACCTATTTGCTTAAGTAGTGCCTGGTTATCCCAGAACAAATATTCTTCAATCATCTTTCCGTCTTTCCAATGACCGATTGTAGCCATCGACAGCATAAACTTCTTTCCGGTCGGCGGAATAGTTTTACCATCACCTATTGGCATTGGCTGAGAAAAGGTTCCTTCCATCTCACCAATTACCGCTGTCCAGTCACCACTTCCGAAACGAACAGGATGATTAGTAATTTTTGTATCCGGTGCAAAAACAAACATTGGCTTTAAGGCATCAAGGTGCTGCGGATCTAATCCAACAGTAACACTTCCGTCGGGATAATATACCTTAATATTTTCATCATGACTTATTGAGAACTTATCCCACTTCTGATTGCTGTAAATATCAAAGTCGAGAGAATCAAACCGGACTAAGCGTTCTTCTGTTAATGCTTTTTCATCTCTAAACTTTTTTAGTTCTTCCTGATGAGAATTGTTTGAACAACCAATTATGATGGTTATCAACCCTAATAAGAGAATTGAAATTATTTTGGGCGCATTTAACAATTTACTTTTCATTTTTTTATTTCCTTTTTAATATTTTCATTTAGTTATTTAATATTGATTTAAAATCAATTTAACAATTAAGCTGCTTTAACAGCATCGTTTACTTTATTGAACTCTGCAAGGATTTCAATTTTCACTTCGTTACTTACTACTACTCCACCTGCTTCAGTGACCGCGTTCCATTGCAAACCAAAATCAAAACGATTTATCTTTCCGCGTACCTCAAATCCCGCAACTGTACTATCACCAAATCCGGAAACAGTTCCATTGTATATCACATCAAGTGTAACTTCTTTGCTAACGCCGCGAAGTGATAGGTTACCCTTTACCTGCATTTCAAAGTCAGATATTTTCTTAATAGATGTTGATTCAAAAATCATCTTTGGATGATTCTCTGCATCAAAGAAGTCAGCAGATTTTAAGTGTGCATCACGTTGTTCATTCTTTGTGTTGATGCTGTTTATATCCGCTTCGAATTTTATTGCTGCATCACTAAAGTCTTCTTTATTTGTTTCGATAGTTGCATTGAATGTATCGAAGTTTCCTCTTACAGTTGAAACCACAAGGTGTTTTACTTTAAAGTTAACTTCAGAATGTACCGGGTCAATTTTCCATGTTGTCATTTTGTTTTTCCTTTGTTTTTGTTTGATATTTTTTTGTTTAATTACTGCTCAAACATAACTTGAAAGGATGCACTTGTGCATTCACATAGGGTAAAAAAGGTGGTTAACATAGGGTAACAAATGGAATCTTGATGTCATGCTGTTCGCCGCGGGGAATTATTTCAGCATCTGCTTTCAATAGCAAGATCCGGAATGGCATTTTACAAATAATTACTTCTGCGAAAGCTCTTTACGAATTCTACTTAGCGATTGCGGAGTAATGCCGAGATATGATGCAATATGATTCTGTGGTACTTGCTCAAAAAGTCGGGGATAAGTTTTTATAAATTTAAGATATCTTTCCTCGGCTGATGCACTAAGTGAATCGGCAATTCTTTGCTGCGCGGCTACGTGATTAGCCTCAATTAACAGCCGGAAGAAGCGTTCCATTTTTGGGCAGTTGTTAAGCAATACTTCTCTCGCAGATTTTTCTATTAAGAGAACCTCAGAATCCTGTAAAGCATCAATATTATATGTTGCTGGTAAACCGGAAAGAAAACTATGCAAGTCTGAGACCCACCAGTCTTCAATTGCAAACTGGAGTATGTGCTCAACTCCTTTGTTATCAATTTTATATTCCCGCAGGCAGCCTGAGTTTACAAATCCAATATATCTACATACATCTCCTTCATTCAAAAGAAATTGGTGTTTTTTCAACTTCTTAGGAATAAAGAATTTTGTGCAGATGTTAAATTCTTCATCTGTAAGAAGAACTCTGCTGTTGATATGTTTGTGTAATAAGGAGAACATTTAAAATAGCTTTAATTATGTCTACAAATAATATATGCAGAAGACATTTTATTAGAAATATTGAACAGTGATTATTTCAAAAAGATCAACTTTGCATTATCTCCGACCTTAACTTTTATTGTATCGCCATCAACAAAGTTATTTGCAAGCAATTCCTGCGAAAGTGGATTGATAAGATATTTTTGTATTACTCTTTTTAAAGGACGAGCGCCGTAATTTACATCATAACCAAGTTGTGCAAGCCAGTCTAAGAAGCCACCGGAATCATTCCAATATTTATAGTTGAAATATCTTTGAAGTTAAACTTCTTGCTTGCGTTTAGAACTTCAAATCCAATTACTTTCTTTTCTTCATCAAAATCTATTATGACTCCATCTTCAATTTCTCTGGAAGTGGTGACTTCTTTCTCTTGTATCTGAATATATATTGCATCAGCTTCATTATCATATTCAATTTTCACTTTAGCAACTCAACTAATTTTTCTTTTTTAATACCGCACTGTTTCAAAATTCCTATAAGTGTTCCTTTGGAGAGGTCAGTATGGAGGGGGACAACTGTTCTGAATTCGTCTTTGTTTAAACTAACATGACTACCCTTTTGCCTTACTATTACAAAACCTTCTTGTTGTAAGACTTTGATTAATTCCTTACCGGAAAGTACCGGAAGTTTAACCATCTATCGCGACCTCAAAAGGATAAAATATTATTTCATCATCTGAACCCGGATAATCTTCCTTCTTAAAACTTTCCAGATATAATTCAACTGCCTCTTTAAGGTTTGCCTGCGCATCTTCAATTGTTTTTCCCTGACTCACAACATCAAGCTCAACGCAGTGTGCTACATACCAATTTTCTTCTTTATTGATTACCGCTGTGAATTTCTTTTTCATTTTATATCCTGTTTTTAACTAAGTCCAAAATATGAAAATTAAGTATAATGAGAAAGACATTGATAAAACCCGCAGAAGTTATTTCCTGCGGTTTAACAAATTTTATCTTCTCACATTTCGACAAGCTCAATGTGACATCTATTATTTAGCAAACACCAACCCAGCTTTTTCACCAACAGAAACTTTAATCGTATCTCCATCAACAAAATTACTTGCAAGCAATTCCTGTGAAAGGGGATTGATAAGATATTTTTGTATTACTCGTTTTAACGGACGTGCACCGTAGTTTACATCATAACCTAGTTGTGCAAGCCAATCTTTTGCTTCATTCGAGACATCAAGAATAATTTCTTTTTCCATTAACATTTTCTGCACACGCTTAAGTTGTATATCAACAATCTTTCTAATCTCTAATCGCGATAAAGGTTTGAAGAGAACAACTTCATCAATCCTGTTTAAAAATTCAGGACGAATAGTTTTTCTCAGCAAGTCGTGCATTTGCTGTCTAAGCTCACCCATAAAAGTTTCAACATTATCTTCATCAAATGCTTCAAGCCTATCCTGTATCAAATGCGAGCCAAGATTTGATGTCATTATAATAATTGTGTTTTTAAAATTTACAGTTCGTCCCTGGTTATCGGTCAATCTTCCGTCATCCAAAACCTGGAGCAGAACATTAAACACATCACTATGTGCTTTTTCAATTTCATCAAGCAACACAACGGAGTAAGGTCTTCGTCTAACAGCTTCGGTTAACTGTCCGCCTTCTTCATATCCAACATAACCGGGAGGCGCACCAATCAATCGCGACACAGAAAACTTTTCCATATACTCGCTCATATCAATTCGTATCATAGCGTGTTCATCATCAAAAAGAATTTCTGCAAGTGCGCGTGCAAGCTCTGTTTTACCAACGCCTGTTGTTCCAAGAAAAATAAAAGAACCGATTGGTTTATTTGCATCCTGCAATCCGGAACGAGAACGGCGAATTGCATTTGAAACAGCAGAAACAGCTTCATCCTGCCCAATAACTCTAAGATGAAGTTCGTCTTCCAATTTTAAAAGTTTGCTTCGTTCGCTTTCAAGCATTTTACTAACAGGAATTCCCGTCCACTTTGCAACAACTTCAGCAATATCCTCAGCATCAACTTCTTCCTTTAACATTTTTTTATCTTGTTGAGCCTCGGCAAGTTTTTTAGTTTCCTCTTTTAATTGCTTTTCAAGATTTACAATTCTGCCGTAACGTATTTCTGCAACTTTACCTAGATCCCCATCACGTTCAAACTTATCAGCTTCCTGCTTTAAATTTTCAATTTCACTTTTCATTGTACGGATTTTCTGAATCTTCTGTTTCTCCATATCCCAATGAGTACGAAGTGTTGAGCGTTCAGAATTTAATTCGCTCAACTCATCTTGTAATTCTTTAAGTCGCTTTGCAGAAGCATCATCTTTTTCTCGCTTTAAAGCTTCACGTTCAATTTCAAGCTGTTTAACTTTTCGTTCAAGTACATCAAGTTCTTCGGGCATAGAATCAATTTCAATTCTAAGTTTTGAAGCAGCTTCATCAATCAGATCAATTGCTTTATCCGGAAGAAATCTATCCGTGATATATCTTTCAGAAAGTTGAGTTGCCGCTATAATCGCTCCATCAGTTATGCGAACACCGTGATGAACTTCGTATCGTTCTTTAAGTCCGCGCAAAATAGAAATTGTATCTTCTTCAGATGGCTCACCAACAAGCACGGGTTGAAACCGTCTTTCAAGCGCAGCATCTTTTTCGATATGTTTTTTATATTCATCAAGAGTTGTTGCGCCGATTGCGTGCAGCTCACCACGAGCCAAAGCAGGTTTTAAAATATTTGCCGCATCCATTGCACCTTGAGTCGCACCGGCACCAACAAGTGTATGAAGCTCATCAATGAAAAGAATGATTTCTCCATTGGCTTGTTGAACTTCCTTTATTACGGCTTTTAATCTTTCTTCAAACTGTCCGCGGAATTGTGTGCCAGCAACAAGAGCACCCA
>JAVHOU010000137.1:0-14591 GCA_036170275.1 Ignavibacteriaceae bacterium | reverse complement strand
GATGCAGTCTTAGTCGTTTTATCACCATAAGAAGATGAGTTACTGGTGCCGTAAATTTTTAATGTTTTGCCAGCAAGAATATTATTGCCCTTAATCTTATTCCACTTTTTAATTTGCTGTGCAGTAACACCAAACTTATCAGCAATTTCACTCATAGAGTCGCCATGCTTAACTTTATATTTATAAAGATTCATGTTAAGATTTTTATTTTTTGCTACGTTCGATGCTGTGTAATTTGAATTGCCGTCAGAATAGATACGGAGATTCCTGCCAGACATAATCTTATTACCCGAGACATTGTTCCAGTCTCTCAGTTGATTAACACTAACACCGTATTTAGCAGCGATTAGACCTAAACTTTCACCTCTTCTAACTCTGTGAAATACCACGCCTAAATTCTTTGTTGTCTTATTTGATTTGGTAACAACAGTAGATGTATTTTCTATTTCAGTTGATTTATCTAATGAAGCATAGTAATCTTTCATTCCTTCAGGCACATATACTGTCAAACTTTGTCCGATTTTAATAGTAGTAGTGTAAGGAATATTATTCCAGTTTCTTATATCACTAACTCTGGAATTAAATAAATCAGCAATTCCTAATAAGCTATCATCATTTTTAACTCTATAAGTAACTGCAACTGTTCCCTCTGGAATTACAGATTCGGTCAATTCTTCGATCGGGGATTTAGTATCTTCATTAACAGCTAAATCTTCATTAACATTTTCATTTACAACTTCTGACTCCGAATCATTAGTTTGATTTGAAGCAACATTATTATCTGTGTTAAGACTTGAATAAGGTGAAACATAATCTTCATTTCCATTATTACCATTCTGATCTTGAGCAATTTGTGTATCTGTATTATCAGAATAAGTATCAACATTCAAGTTTGTAAGAACAGGTATTTTCAATTGCAATCCGGCATAAAGTTTTGATTTAGTTGAGATATTATTAGCATCCGCTAAATCATTTTTTGAAATACCATATCTGCTAGCGATTTTTGTTACAGTCTCGCCTTTTCTAACTGTGTGAACAAGAAACGTACGTTTTGCAGATTCAGGAATGTTCTTCATATTTGATGCAAAAACTTCTAATGCACCTTTAGGAATTTTTAAAGGATAACCACCTGAATAATTTGATGGGGTTGAAAACTGAGTTAATTCTGGATTCATTTCCTGAAGAGTGTTTAAGTCAGTATTGGCACAAGTTGATAAAAACTGAAGATCTATCGCACCATCAACAGTATAAACATCGTAATCAAAAGGTTTACTAAAATTAATATCTGTAAAACCATACTTTTCAGGATTCATCGCTATCACACTAACAGCGATGTATATAGGTACATAATTTTTTGTTTCTTTAGGAAGGTATTGCCTTACTGTCCAAAATGAATTATCACTTGCTCTTCTTAGAGCACGAGTAACTCTTCCTTCGCCGCAATTATATGCAGCCAAAGCAAGATACCAATCACCTAAACTTTCATGTAGATCTTTAAGATGTTTTGCAGCTGCATAAGTGGATTTAACTGGATCTCTTCTTTCATCAAAATAAAAATTTGATTCTAAACCATATAAACTTCCAGTGGATTTAATAAATTGCCATAAACCTACCGCACTTGCCCACGATCTGGCAGTTGGGTTTAATCCACTTTCCATCATACTTAGATAAACCAATTGTTGAGGAATACCTACTTCTTGAAAAACTTTAGTCATCAATGGGAAATATCTTCCAGAACGTTCCAACCATCTTCTCATTACAGCACTGCCTCTTCCTGTAAAATAGGTAATCCACTGATCAACATAGGAATTAACCTCTAAGGGAATATCTGCTGGTATGATAATCTTTTTGGTTTCATCAACTTTGGCTGTTGTCATTTCCAATTCTGGAACAGACTCCTTCATCCATTCTTCATAAGCGGCAAACGAAATACCTTCTGGTAATTCGGTAAGTCCATCAACAAAACTCTTATAATCATCAATTATTGATGTTTCTAATTCGGCGTAAGATGCATTATCATCAATTCCAGGGTAATAGCTTAAATTATTAATGATTCTTAAGGCAGCTTCAAAATTCTCTACTGTTTCTTTAGTACTGTTCATTTCTTGTTTTTTGAGAGCCAAAACATAAAATTGTCTCGCTTCTTCTAACATTTCAGAAACGATTCCAACTTGATTTTCTTTAGTTGTTATTTGAGTTTGGTTTTCTGTGGAAAGCTGAGTGTTGCTTCCGCAAGAAATAATTAGAATGGAAACAAAAAAGAGGATAGGGATCTGGATAAATTTCTTCATTAATACTCCGATTGTTTTTTTACAGTTGCAATATAAACGATGATTTTGTTTTTTTCAAGTAAATAATCAAATTGAAAAACTTAAAACAATATTTATCAATAACTTAAAAATCATAATGGTATGTTGCCATGCTTTTTCTTTGGATTAAAATCTACTTTATCTTTTAACAATTCAAAAGTGTTCACTAAGATTTTTTTTGTATTCTTTGGTTCAATAACATCATCTAAAAATCCACGCTCGGCTGCTATATAAGGATTTGCAAATTTTTTAATGTATTCATCAAGTTTTTTTTCTAACTCCACCTCAGGATTTTTTGATGATTCAATTTCTTTTTTAAAAATAATTTCAACTGCACCTTTTGGTCCCATAACTGCAATTTCAGCCGAAGGCCATGCAAAATTAAAATCACCACGGATATGCTTAGAATTCATTACATCATAAGCACCGCCATAAGCTTTACGTGTAATTAGAGTAACTTTAGGAACTGTTGCCTCACTAAAAGCATACAATAATTTTGCCCCATGCCTTATTATTCCATTCCATTCCTGTTCCGTGCCAGGCAAAAATCCAGGCACATCAACCAAAACTAAAAGAGGAATATTAAAAGCATCACAAAATCTTACAAACCTTGCACTTTTTACCGAAGCATTGATGTCCAAAACTCCCGCCAAAACTTGCGGTTGATTAGCGACAATTCCGACAGTTATTCCACCAAGCCTGCCGAAACCGCAAATAATATTTTCAGCATAGTTTTGATGAATTTCTAAAAAGTCTGATTCATCTACAAGTAAATTAATAATCTCCTTCATGTCATAAGGTTTATTAGGATTATCAGGAATTATCGATTCCAGTTTCTTTTCAGGTTTAAGTGAGTTTATATCAAAAGTAATGTTGGAAGGTCGATCTTTATAATTAAGTGGAACAAACCCAATTAATTTTCTTACGTTTAATAATGTTTCAATTTCATTATCAAATACAAAATGAGCAACACCACTTTTTGATCCGTGAGTATCTGCTCCACCAAGTTCTTCAAACGAAACATCTTCGTGAGTTACGGTTTTAACCACGTTAGGACCCGTAACAAACATATAACTTGTTTTTCGTGTCATAAAAACAAAGTCCGTTATTGCCGGGGAATAAACTGCGCCGCCGGCACACGGTCCAAGTACAACAGATATTTGTGGAATCACTCCTGAAGCAAGTGTATTTAATAAAAATATATCAGCATAACCACCAAGACTGATAACACCTTCTTGAATTCTTGCACCTCCCGAGTCATTCAGTCCAATAATAGGAATTCCGGCTTTTAACGCAAGCTTCATTATCTTAATAATTTTTTCAGCATGAGTTTCGGAAAGTGATCCACCAAAAACTGTAAAATCCTGTGAGAAGAGAGCAACTGGTCTTCCATCAATTTTCGCAAATCCTGTAACCACTCCATCACCTGGATAATTTATCTTATCCAAACCAAAATCTGTTGCACGATGTTTGACAAACATTCCAATCTCTTCAAAACTTCCCTCATCAACTAAAAGATCAATTCGTTCTCGAGCAGTTAATTTTCCTTTATCGTGCTGGTTTTTTATTTTTATTTGACCACCGCCCAATTTAGCTTGTTCTTTGCGCAATTTGAGTTCATCAGACTTTTCTTTCATTTTTTTTCCTTATGTAATTAAACAGAATAATGAATTAACGCAATGCCCGAATGTTCTTGGAATTTTGTTTGGATTTTTTTCGATAAGGATTCGAACTGATTTGATACTACCATACTCTGGACATCATTAAATTGATTTTGATTTTCTAATTCAGCAATTATTTCTGCTGGACTTTTACTCATTAAAAAAATATGATTTGATAAAAATGCTGCTTCTATAAGATTCGTAGTAGCCAGAATAATGTGCAGTTGATATTTTCTTATGATATCTCTTATCGTAATATAAATTTCATTTCGTGTATCAATGTCCAAATGTCTAAATGAATCATCTATCAAAATTATTTTAGGGGAAATAACCAAAGCTCTTGCAAGCGCAATCCTAAACTGAAATCCCGAGTCTATATTTTGAGGATAAAACTCTTCATAATTTGCAAGTCCCGTATCATTAATAATCTGATCAATACTTTCATCAGATATCTTTTTATTTTTTACTTTAAGTGGAAGTATTATATTTTCTTTAACATTAAGCCAGGGTAAGCCGCTGTGTGTCTCTGTAATTAAAGGTATCGGATTATTTTTGGAAACCGAATTAATAATTTCAAGACTTCCAGAGTCAAACTTTTCAATACCACAAATTACTTTTAGTAATGTTGTTTTACCCGCTCCGAAAGGAGCAATAATTGAGCTGACACTTCCCTGCTCAGATAATAAAATATTAAAGTTTAGATTTTTAATTATAGATTTTTTAACGCCGCTTTCGAGGGTAATTGATTTACTTAAATTTTTTATTGTAATTAAATCAGGCATTTAATTCCAAAATAAATATTTATTGCGGACTACTTTTAACAATTGATCTCCTAAAAAAACAAGAATCGTGATAAGTAATAGTAAAGAAACTATAAGTGAAATATCATGGTATTCAAGTGCTTGCCTTAAAATGAATCCTATTCCGTTGTAATTTTGGATGAATTCAAATGCAATGATTGTTGACCAAAAAAAAGTATGTTTATTTAAGAAATCATTTAATATATCCGGTTCGATGAACTTCCATATAATTTTTCTATTAATTATTTGATCTGATAATCCAACAGATTTAGCGGCAATAATATGATCCGTAATTTTATTTTCATCAAATTTTACTAATGATTTATAAACCAATGTACCACTTATGATAACAGCATATATAAGTTTCCCAAAATAACTATCTCCCAGCCAAAAGATTAAAAGTAAACCAATAATTATTTCAGGAACGATTAAAAAGAAATTCGGAATTGGTAAAAAATATTTTACGAACTTTGAATGAAAATCTACGAAAGAAAATTTTGCTTTTACGATTAAGATAATGGCAATCATAGATATATAAACGATCGAGACAGTTGAAACTAAATGTGAGAGGAAATTATAATTCTTGAATAAATCATTAATCGAGATTATTACTAATGAAGGCGAAGGGAAAACCTGAGTGCCGGGAAAAAATAACTCTGTTAGAATTATCCAAATAGATAATAATAATATCATCACATAAAAATTAGTTTTAACTTTATTTGGATTATTAAACATATAAAAATCTATATTTTATCTTAGCTCTGATAAAAATGGATTCCGTAATCGTTCTCTGCCAATAGTGCTTTCATCTCCATGCCCGGGAAAAATTTTTGTTTCATCCGGAAGTGTTAACAAATTTTCTTTAATACTTTTTATTAGCGTCTCATAATTCCCGCCCCAAAGATCAGACCTACCGATTGAATCCAAAAACAAAACATCTCCGGTAATGCAAATTTGACAATTCGGTATATAAATACAATACTCACCGGCAGTATGTCCGGGAGTGAAAAGAAAAGATAATTCAAATTTACCGAGATAAAGTTTTTTATTCGCAGTCAAAAATTCATCAGGTAATATTGAAATCGAAAATTCCATTCCCACCATACCTGCTTGCATCTTTGCATTTTGCATTAGAGGAACATCTTTTTCAGGTGCAAGATAAATTGGATTAAATTTTTTCTTAACATACTCGCATCCTAAAATATGATCGATATGGCAATGTGTATTGATGAGATATTTAACTTTCAAATTATTTCTAAGAATATAATTTTCTAATTCATATTCTTCAGATTTATTACTGCAGCCGGGATCCACCACAGCGGATTCCATCGTTTCCTCATCATAAATAATATAGGTGTTTTCATCAAACACATTAAATGTAAATTTTTTTAATATAATCATAATCAACTTTTAAAATTGTTCTTTATCCTGCCAAAGAGTTTTTTATTATAAGATAAATAATTGTCTTTTGTTTCTTCAATACAATCACCGCCAAACTTTTGTAAAAAATACTTTGCAATACTCCAGGTAAGCATCGATTCAGCAATTACTGCACAAGCAGGAACTGCAACAAAATCACTTCGTTCTCTTCTCGCATCAACTTTTTTCATCGATGAAAGATTAACACTTTGGATTGGCGACATCAATGTAGCGATTGGTTTCATAGCAGCGCGAACAATAATTGGTAATCCTGTAGAAACACCGCCTTCAATTCCTCCTGCACGATTTGTTCTTCTTCCAAGAAAATCCTTTCGCAATATAATTTCGTCGTGCGATTGCGAACCAAATTTTTCCGCTAATAAAAATCCTTCTCCAATCTCAACAGCTTTAACAGCATTGATTGACATGATTGAGTGTGCAATTTCTGCATCAAGTTTTGTATCGTAATTTATAAAGCTTCCAAGTCCTACAGGAACTCCGGTTGCAAAAGTTAAAAAAGTTCCTCCTAAAGTATCACCCTTTTTCTTTGCTAATTTTATTTTGTTAATAATTTTTTCTTCCTGCTGAATTTCTAAAACACGTACAGAACTTTTATCAGCCTTCGCCGAAATCTTTTGCGCTGTAAAATTTTTTGGGAGTGAATGAGAAAAAAGTTTTTCTGCAAAATTACTTCCCGGATATATTCCACCGATGCTTTCAACAAAACTACCGATTACAATTCCAAATTCTTCAAGAAATTTTCTTGCAATTGATCCGGCGGCAACACGAGCCGCCGTTTCTCTTGCTGATGATCTTTCTATTGAATTTCTTATATCATCAAAATTGTATTTTGAAACTCCAACTAAATCTGCATGACCGGGGCGCGGTATAGTAACTTTTTGAATTTTCTGATTTATTGGCTCAACGGACATTATTGTTTGCCAGTTTTCCCAATCGCTATTTCTGATTAACATCGATATTGGCGAGCCAAGTGTTTTGCCAAATCTTACTCCTGATAAAATTTCTGCTTTATCATTTTCAATTTTCATTCGCAAGCCGCGACCGTAACTAGCTTGCCTTCGCTTCAACTGTTCATTAATATAGTTTTCTGAAATTTTAAGATTAGAGGGAAAACCATCCACAATTGTTGTAAGGGCTTTTCCGTGAGATTCGCCTGCTGTAAGAAATCTGATCATTCATTCTCCGATGCTTTCTGCAAATATAAAAAAAAACGTCCCGATTTTATCGGGACGCTTAAATAAAATATTATACTTTTTGTTATTCTGGGATTTCTAGTCCGACAAATCTGGAATTCCCATCTTTATCCTGGACTTTAAGAAGAATCGCTTTTCCTTTTTTACTTTCGATAATTTTTTCAAGAGATTTTACATCATTAACTTTTTTTCTGTCTGCTTCAATAATTACTAATCCCTTAAATAAACGCTGATCTTCTGCTTTACTGAAACTTTCAACATTTGTTATAAGAACTCCGTTCTCAACCTTATAACTTTCTTTTTCTTTATCGCTCAGATTTTTTACGGATAGTCCTACATTTTCAAAAGTCGCAACATTAGATTTGGAATCACTTTTTGATTCATCACTTTCCTTTTTCATTACCGGTTCAGTTTTAGCATCATCTTTACGAGGTTTAAGAGTTATTTTTCTTTCAATTTCTTTTCCATCTCTAAAGATTTTTAAATTAACAGTTGTTCCCGCTGATTTTGATGCAATGTATCCCTGTAATTCATTCGGCTGATTTACTTCTTTTCCATCAATTGAAAGTATTATATCTCCGGATTTAAGATCAGATTCTGAAGCCGATCCACCTTCAACAATACCTTGAATTATAATTCCATGTGGTTTATCCAATCCAACAGATTTAGCTATTGCATTATCTACTTCACCAATGTTTACGCCAATATAACCGCGGTTAACTTTTCCATAGGCTATAATTTCTTTGGCAACTGATTTTGCAAGATTTATCGGGATAGCAAATCCGTATCCAATGTAAGTTCCTGTTCCCTGAGTTGCGATTGCGGAATTGATTCCCACTACAGCACCAGAAAGATCAACCATTGCGCCGCCGCTATTACCTGGATTAATAACTGCGTCTGTTTGTATAAAATTTTCAACACCATAACTATCACGAATCAAACCAAGCTGACCTCTTCCAATTGCACTAACAATTCCTGCAGTTACAGTTGAAGAAAGAGAAAGTGGATTTCCGATAGCCATAACCCACTGCCCAACTTTTAAATTATCTGAATCACCTAAATAGGCAGTAGTTAAATTGCTTGCATCAATTTTAATAACTGCAAGATCAGTTAATGGATCTGTTCCAACAACTTTTGCAGTAAATGTTCTTTTGTCAGATAATCCAACAGTTACTTTTGATGCTTTTTCAACAACATGATTATTCGTTAAAATATAACCATCATCAGAAATTATTATTCCACTGCCTGATCCTTGCTGTTCTTTTGGCATTTGATCTTCAAATGGGAAAAAGAAAAGATCTTTGTGCGGATCCTCGCGCTCAGAAACAACTGTAATTTGAACTATTGCCGGTGTAACTTTTTCTGCCACTTCAATAAATGCTTTTGAGAATGAAGTCGCATCAGCATCTAAATTAACAGGTGGATGATTTGCACCAAGATTTATATCAGCCCAGCCAGGTCTTACTAATCCAAAGCCGGATACAAGTAATGCGCCAAATAAGATACCAACGGCAACAAGAGCTACTGCTCCTAAAATGCCTTTAACTTTCATTTTTTCCTCCGAATAGATTTTTGTTAATAATTAGATCCACTTTCTGTTCATTCGTAACAAATATTTTCTATAAATCCTCTACTTAAAAATTTTAAAAGATTGAATACCTTTAAAGTCTGGTATATGATGTTTAAGATAACGCTCCAATAATAAGTTTAACTTATCTATCAAATCAATGCCTATATTATCCGCTCTTTGATTAGACTTTAGACAAACTAAATAATCAAAAAGTTCCGCATTAATTTTTTCTAATCCGGAATGTGATTGAAAACAATCCGAACAAACAAATCCTAATTCAAGATCAAACCCAAGCGATTGGTTAGATATATTTTGTTTACCGCAGATTCCACATTTATCTATTGCTAAATCGTAACCTAATTCTGAAAGAAAGAAAAGAAAAAATCTATCAAACAAAACTGCCGGATGTTCTTTTTTTTCTTCAATCAATTTAAGAATTTTTACTAATCCTTTAAATAATTTATGATTGGATTCATTTTCAACCGTAAGATTTTTAACCAGCTCAATAATGGCAAACGCATACTTTGTTGATTCCAGATCTTCTTTGATTTTTGAAAAGTGAGAAATCAAATCTGCGTTTGATAAAATTTGAACATCGCGTGTATTTTTTTTGTATATGATAACCTGAAGATGATTAAGCGGATCAATCATCTTTCCTATTTTTGATTTTGGACCTCTTCCACCTTTTACAATTGCAGAAATTTTACCATCAGATTCTGTATATAAAGAAATGATGCTGCTCGTATCGCCATAATTTATTTTTGAAAGCACAACGGCTTCCGTTTTTATTATATCACTCATAGGATAAAATTATATGGGAAGAAAAAAATATCTTCTTCTGTAATTATACCTTTTATTAAGTGCGCAGGAGTAACATCAAAAGCAGGAGAAAAAGTTTTTGTATTTGGATTAGCGATTTGGTTTCCGTTGATCGATAAAATTTCGCCGCCGCTTCGATACTCAATTTTTATCTCAGCACCCGTTGCAATTTTTCTATCAATTGTAGTTGATGGTGCGGCGATGTAGAAAGGAATGTTATGATAATTGCATAACACTGCAAGATTGTAAGTTCCAACTTTGTTTGCGCAATCGCCGTTTAGAGCAATTCTATCTGCGCCAGTAATTACAAGATCAATTTTGTTTTGCTTCATTAAAACTGCAGCCATAGAATCCGTTTGAACTGTAAATGGAATTCCGTTCTTCTCTAATTCAAAAGATGTTAATCGTAATCCTTGCAGCAAAGGTCTCGTTTCATCAACGTAAACATGATTTAAATATCCTTCATCATAAGCTTTTTTAATGATTGCGAAAGCAGTTCCAAATCCTGCCGTTGCAAGGGCACCTGTATTACAATGCGTAAGCACATTAGATTTTTTTACGAATATCTTAAACCCATTCTCAGCAATTTTATCTGAACAATGTTTTTCATATTCATAAATAGCTTCAGCTTCTTTCAAAAGTGATTGATAGACATTTGAATAACCTGATAAGCCATTAAAAACTTTTTTCATTCTATCCAAAGCATAAAAAAGATTTACTGCCGTTGGTCTTGTAGATGCTAATCGTTTATAAACCTTATTAAAATGTTCGATATGATTTACTGAAATGTTTTTGAATGAAAGTGCAATTGCAAATGCTGCAGCAATTCCAATTAATGGAGCGCCGCGAAGTTCTAATTTTTCAATCGAATCTGCAATTCGTTCATAATCATCTGTAGCAATATAAACTTCCTGCAATGGCAGTTTTGTTTGATCAATAAATGAAAGATAATCATCTGAAAATTTTATTGAGTAATAACTATTTGGCATTTTTAAAAACCTTCAAGGTCTAGCCC
This sequence comes from Ignavibacteriaceae bacterium, assembly GCA_036170275.1. Classification (GTDB taxonomy): domain Bacteria; phylum Bacteroidota; class Ignavibacteria; order Ignavibacteriales; family Ignavibacteriaceae; genus IGN3. The sequence continues at coordinate 3,784 of JAVHOU010000137.1, read as the reverse complement.
AACTATTTTTTGTAATGCTAAGATATTATGTCACATCCCAAAAATAAAAACCTTTGCCATAGGCATCACTATGTGAGAAGGTTTCTATGCAAGATTTTCGAGATTCTTTATTCCTGTTCATCAAATCTTGAAAGCATCATAAATTCTCTGTAACGATCCTGAATCTGTAAGTAAGATAAATCCTCTAATCCGCGTGTGCTAAACTTTTCTACACAGAATGAAGCCATAGTACTGCCGTAAATAACTGCGCGTCTTAGGCTGTCAGGAGAAAGATCGCGGGTCTTATATAAATATCCAATAAATCCTCCTGCAAAAGAATCTCCCGCGCCGGTTGGATCAAAAATTGTTTCCATCGGATAAGCTGGTGCAGAAAACACAGTTTCTTCAGCAAATAGCAAAGCGCCGTGCTCACCTTTTTTTATGATGAGAATTTCCGGACCAAGCGCTCTAATTTTTTTTGCCGCACGGATTAAGTTTGGCTCGTGTGCAAGTAATCTTGCTTCGGAATCATTAATGATTAATACATTTACTCTTGGAAGCAATTTCAATAATTCATCTTTCTTACCTTCGATCCAATAATTCATTGTATCGCAAACGATAAATTGCGGATCATTCAATTGCTCCAAAACTTTTCCCTGCAGTACAGGATCAATGTTGCCGAGACAAATATATTTTGCTTTTTTAAAACTATCAGGAATTATCGGGTTAAAATTCTGGAATACATTTAACTCGGTAAATAAAGTATCACGAACATTTAAATCATAATGATATTTACCGCTCCATCTAAAAGTTTTTCCACCTTCAACAATTTGAAGTCCTTCAAGATCAATGTTATGATCTTCCATCGTTCTCAAATACTGCTTTGGAAAATCACTGCCAACTACACCAACTAACTCCACTGGTCCGCCAAAGTAACTTGCAGCGAGTGAAATGTAAGTTGCTGATCCACCCAAGGCATCTTCAACTTTATCAAATGGTGTTGCAACTGTGTCCAAGCCTAATGAACCTACAACTAATAAACCCAAAATATTCTCCTGTAATTTTTATGTTTACAAACCCAGTTCCTCAAAGGAACTGGGTTTGTTTAATTGTTATTAAATAACACCAGAAAAATAGAAAAATACAAACAGAAAGCAATAATTATTTATAAAGAATGATTGTCCGTCCTGCCCTATTTTAATTGATCTTTATGTTTCAGATAAGCCTCAAGAATTAGATGCTTTTTGTCATAGTTGAGGTTCTGGTGTGCGTAAAACTGTTTCTGGTGATGGTTGTAGTGCTACTTGTCAGAATTAGTCGACTTGTTCATTGCAGGGTATGTCTTGCTCTGTTGATGCTAATTGCTGTAATTCAAATGTTCTGACTAAGGACGGGTTTTACGGGCGATACTGAATATAAAAATATAACTCGATATTAGTCAGATAGAATATCATCTATATATGTTCCTCTTTTGTATGTTTTATCCATAACGGTTCTGATAATTTTGTAGTCTATAGGTTGAGGAAATGTGGGGTTTGTGATATTAACATTATCATTCAATACTGATTCTCCTTGCTTAAGTACGTCATCAGTCACACTCCCATTCAATCCCAAAATCACTGTATACAATTCTTGCAATCTTGCTGCGTGGACTGAAGGAATATCTGGTTGAGAGAATGGGTAATTAGAATTAAGCGTAATACTTCCGAATATTATTGTTGCAGGTATTGAAGATGTCCCTACGAGTCCCGCCAATCCATAAACTGCCATTGAGCCGTTAGGGATTATCACTACATAGTTTGTTCCTGTAGCCGCTTCAGTACCCACATCCATACTGTCTTGAATTATTACAGGCATGTTTGTTTGTCCTAATAATGGTCTGATCCATTCATCAATATCTTTTATTATTGCATCGATTGTTTCTTGGTTGAATTGGTGTGTTGTTTGTGTGTCTGAGTAGTATGCTTTTTTTGCTATTACTATTTTTTCTGGGAGTCTGTCTTCTGGTGCATATCCGTTTATTATGTGTGGAAAATAGAATCCTGGTGCAGGTCTGCCATTCATCATGTTATGGAAGTGTAGGTAGTCTAGTATTTCTTTGTATCTTTCTGGGTTCATTTTTGTGCTGTCTGTTGTTGGGCTTATTCCTTGGATGTACATTGAGTCGACAATTTCGTTTTTCATGTTTCTGAAGTAGAAGTCTACTACTCTTATTGTGTCGTTTATTTCTTCGTTGTTGTTTTTTCTTATTGTTCTTTTGAATGAGTTTTTTGTTGTTGCGTCTTTTTTGTATAGTCCTGCTGTTATTGTGTATTCGTCTGCTTCTTTTATATGTGTGTTTATTGTTCCGTTTGGTGCTTGTATTGTTTTTTCGTTTATTATTGTGTATGCCGGCATGTCTGTTGTGTCTGTGTCTGCGTTTTCTATTCTTAGAATAATATTTTTCATTTTTGGGTTTATGTATTTTGTTATTGTTGTGTCTGTTGTTGCGTTGTTTATTTGTTCTGTGTATGTGTTGTAATGGTTTTTTTGTATTATTATTTCTAGTGTTCCCGTGTTTTTCTGTATTGTTTTTGGTGTGAAATCTTCATCATTTCCTGTGATCTTTTCTAATTTTATATTAGTGTAATTGGTTTTGTTATGTCCCAATTTCATTATTTTTTTCTGCATATTTACGTTTTTGCCATTGAATGCTATTATTAGCGGTTGGTTCGCAACGTTTTTTAGTTCGTTTATTTTGAAATTGTAGTGTCCTGCTATCAGTGGGTAATTTTCTTTTAGTATTTCTTCTCCGTTTGTAGTGTATATTCTGATTGTTATATCGTCTGGTTGTTTTATGCCGAATTTTATGTTTGTTTCTTTGTTGAATGGGTTTGGGTAATTGTTTTTTATATAGAATGATTCTGGTGTTGTGTTGTCTTCGTTTATAGTCTCCGTGGTGTTTATTAGTATTGTTGCTTTTCCTGTGCTGTCTGTTATTGCGTGTTGTGTTCCCAAGTATATGTCTGCATTGATCAGTGCTGTTGAGTCTGTTATGTCTTTAGTATTTATTATGTAGGTTACTGTACCTTTGGGTTTCGGTAAACTGTTGCATATGTTGAATAATTGATTCTGACTGAAAATCATTTGCTGAAAGAATATCCATACCAGGGAAGCAAGATAAGGTTTAATGTACTTCATAATGCTTTATGTTTTTTTATAAATCTAATTAATTTTAATTATAGAAACAAATACATCATTTAAGTGAAGTTTAGAAAGTAATGTGAAGCATGATAATCGTTAAACAATAAATTGCGGCTCATTCAATTGATCCAAAACTTTTTCCTGCAAAACAGGATCAATATTACCAAGGCAAATATATTTTGCTTTTTTAAAACTATCGGGAATTATTGGATTAAAATTCTGGAAAACATTTAACTCAGTAAATAAAGTATCACGAACATTTAAATCATAATGATATTTACCACTCCACCTAAAAGTTTTGCCGCCTTCGATAATTTGTAGTCCTTCAAGATCAATGTTATGATCTTCCATAGATCTTAAATACTGTTTCGGAAAATCACTGCCAACTACACCAACTAACTCCACAGGACCGCCAAAGTAACTTGCAGAAAGTGAAATGTAAGTTGCTGATCCGCCCAAGGCATCTTCGACTTTATCAAATGGTGTTGCAACCGTGTCCAAACCGAGTGAACCGACCACTAGTAAACCCAAAACTTACTCCTGTTTATGATTGTTATTAAATGACATCAGAAAAATAGAAAAATACTGGAAGAATGCACAATTATTATTTGGAAATGAACTC
>JAVHOU010000136.1:0-14679 GCA_036170275.1 Ignavibacteriaceae bacterium | reverse complement strand
CAAAGAAGAGTATGAGAGGATTGAGATAAATTCCAATACTTAAATAATGGCAAAATATTTGTAAATTATTATTATGGAAAAAATAGGACACATAGAAATAAAAGTAACCGGTTCTCAAGGGAATGTTGAGTTAAAACCTGATTCTTTTGATATAAAAGAAGTAATAGCCATAATAGAACAGGCAGAAAGAATTTTATTCCCGGGTGAAAAACGAGAACGCCCTTTAATAAGTTACAAGTTAGAGGAAGGTTCTGTCCGGAATATCTTTAGGACAAGTATGCAAGCCATAATAGGTTTTAGTGCTGTGTTAGGTCAAATTCAAACATCTCAAAACATTGATTTTTTAGAAATCAGCACAGCAAAAGCAATCGAATCATTTCAAGAAACAGCTATTAAAAAAAATTATACTTTTGAAATAAGCACATCAGTTAATGAATCTGCGAAATTAAAAATAGATTCTTTAACTAATTTTTTCCGAACAAAAGAACATTGGGCAGAAGCAGAGTTTTATTTTTATGGTAAAATAACAAATGCTGGTGGTAAGGAAAAAGTAAATATTCATATTTACTCTGAAGACTCCGGGACACTTATTATTCAGACCCCACAAGAATTTTTAGCTGATAGAGAAGAAAATCTTCTTTACAAAACTTTTGGTATTAGAACTAAAGGTAAGCAAAATTCCGAAACGGGCGAAATTGATAAGCAAAGTTTAACATTTATAGAGCTTATAGATTACAACACCCAATACGATGAAAAGTATTTAAAGAATTTGAGAAATAAAGCAATGAGCTGGCTTAGTAATATTGATCCTGATGAATGGTTAAATGATATAAGGGGATATGATGCCTGAAGGTGCATTGCTTGATACAAGTTTTTTCTTAAGATTTCTTAATGAAAGAGACCCGCTATTTGAGAATGCAGATAAATACTATAAACACTTTCTTGAAAAAGAAATTAATCTATTTATTTCTACAATTAGCATTGCCGAATATTGTGTTGGTGGAACAATAGATCAGCTTCCGTTAAAAAATCTTTTTGTTTTACCTTTCAATATAAATCACGCACAAAAAGCTGGCGAATTTGCACGTATCCTTTATGATGCCCGCCGAAGTGGACAACTAACCATTACTGAACGCCCTATCATTATAAATGATGCAAAGCTTTTTGCCCAAGTAGATTCTGAATCACAAATTTCTTTTTTTGTTACTTCTGATAGTAGAAGTTTAAATATATATGAAACTTTAAAAAGTAAAACAAATCCTAACTTCAACATTATAGACATTAACATTAATCACGCAGAAACATTTGGTCTGTTAGGCTTATAATTCAGCTAAAAAATTTGTGTTGTTCAAATACAACCGGGTATATATAAATGGTTTATTCCGAAGAAATCCCTTCGGAGCAAACTCTACAACTTCACCTTCGCAGAAATAAAAATTATAGACCCGGGAATAGAAGAAATAATTTCAGAACCAGAATATGAACAGTTTGAACTAAATGGAAACTGATAAAATTATATTACATACTAGAGCACTTCTTGCCTACTTTACATTAAAAGAGATGAAAGATTTTGAACCTATTTATCATACAATGAAAGAATTACGTGAATTAAGTTTTACATCAAAAACTGCTAAGGAAAAGCTTCTCTCTCTTATTTATTCAGATAATGTACATACTAAAATTCACGCGGCTGAATCACTCTCTTTTACAAAGTCTTATCCTGAAGAGGTAATTCCGGTTTTTCAAACATTTCTCGATGTAGCCCGTGAACAAAATAAAATTGATGATGTAGAAGGTTGGCTAACGTTATCGTTGGGTTCGATTGCAAGATTTGATGAGGAAGCAATAATAGCTGAGAAAAATGTTTGGGAATATTTATATACACAAAGTAATGTGAACTTAATTCTATATGCAATAAAGGCATTAGCAAAAATTGCAAAAGTATCTACTGCATCCTGGACAATACTGTGCTTAATGTGCCATCATGAAGATGAAACAATCAAAAACTTTTCCCGTGATTTAATGAAAAGCGATGAATTTAAAAACTATATGAGCAAAAAAGATAATGGTTTCATATCAAATTGATGGACCAAAACAGATGATTTACAGATTGTACAACCTCACTTACTAAGAAGTTAAAATAATAGACTCAAATATTGGGGAGATAATAAGTGAAGAGGAGTATGATAGGGTTGATATAAAATAATAGGGATTGAAAAATGAACAAAGTAAACGAACCCCGAATTGACTGGGGAGGGAACTGGACCGAAACTAAATTAGAAGCATTTGAAATTTATGTGAATGCATATTTAACTATAATGAATTCTCAAAAGAAAAAATATAACGGTTGGCCTACTACTATTTACTTTGATGGTTTTGCCGGAAGCGGAAGCAAAAATTCTTTCGAAGGAGAAGTCCAAAATTTATTTGGGGATTATTTAATTAAAGAAGAAGTAGAAGTTTATAAAGGATCCGCAGAAAGAGTACTTCAATTAGAACAAAATTTCGATTACTATTATTTTGTTGACAATGATGAAACATCAATTGAATCATTGGAGCATAAGCTTATAGAGAAAAGCATTGTTAATGAAAACTGCAATTTTATCTGTGACGATGTTAATAATCAGTTACAAGAACTTTCAAAATTTTTAAATTCCCAAATGGCTGCACTTGTTTTATTAGATCCTTTTGGAATGCAAATTGACTGGGCAAGTTTAGAATTATTAAAAGATAAAAGAGTTGATCTTTGGATTTTAATTCCTTCCGGTGTAATTATAAACCGCTTTTTAGATAGAATGGGCAAACTACAATTCATCAAAAAGCTAGAATCCTATTTTGGAATAAGTAAAGATGAAATACAGAAGAAGTTTTATGATGTTGATACCATAGATACTTTATTCGGCTCTGAAACTGTTATTATTAAAACCAATGATTCCATAAAGAAAATAGCTGAAGTTTATATTGAAAAGTTAAAGCAAATATTTAAATATGTTTCTGAAGTACCACTTAAATTGTTTAATACAAAAAATGTCCCAATTTATCATTTTGTATTTGCATCAAATAATGAAACCGCATATAAAATTGCAAAACAAATAATTGAAAAGAAAAGAAAATGAAAACCACAAAAATTGAATGGACAGATAAAGTTTGGAATCCAAGCATCGGCTGCGATAAAGTCTCCGCCGGCTGTAAATTCTGTTATGCGGAAGTTTTCGCTAAACGATTAAGAGCAATGGGAGTTGAAGATTATAAAGATGAATTTGTATTTAAGATTCTACCACATCGTTTAGAAGAACCACTTAAAATTAAAAAGCCTACAAAGTTTTTTGTTAATTCGATGAGCGATTTGTTTCACGAGCAAATGCCATTTGAATATCTTGATATGATTTTTGATGTAATAAAAAAAACTCCACAACACATTTACCAGATACTTACAAAGCGTGATAAAATAATGTTGGAATATTTTTTAGATAAAGAAATTCCGGCTAATGTATGGCTTGGTGTAAGTGTTGAAAACTCAACTTTCAAAAAGCGAATAGACTCTTTAAAAAAGATAAACGCAAAAATCAGATTTATTTCATTTGAACCATTAATTGGTTCTGTTGGCTCAATAAATCTTAAAGGTATTCACTGGGCAATTGTTGGTGGTGAATCTGGAATAAAAGCACGACCGATAAAACAAGATTGGGTTGAAGAAATTTTTAAGCAATGTAAAGAACAAAATGTAGCATTTTTCTTCAAGCAATGGGGAACCTGGGGTGCTGATGAAATCAAACGAAATAAAAAAACTAACGGAAGATTGTTTCTCGGTAAAGAATGGAATGAATATCCTAGAGTACTATCAAATCAATTAAATATTAATAATAACTTCATTCATACTTTTTGATATTATCACATTTTATACAATAGGACCAGATATACATATTGTTTTACAATCCACCATAACGGATAAATGTACAATTAAGCAATTCATATAATCGATTTTAATAAATATTTATTAAGTTTTATTCCGAGTATTTAAAATCTGAATTTCTATATATTTGTATGAGGCTTTTTAATTAATAGATACCTTTTACTTTATTACAAAGGTCAATCCAACACTCAAATCTGACAGGGATATTATTATGAAATATTCTACCAACCCTTATCTTTTTTTTATTACACTTATCCTGGTTAGTATTATTTATTTTCAAACATCTTTTGCTCAGGTCTGTGAACCCTGCGGAAGACGAAAAGTAGTAGTTTATGATTTTAATATTCCATACGGTCCATTTGATCCAAATGATACATTAGCGATTGACAAATTTTATACTGCTCTTAAACTTGCTCCTTATTTTGGTGAGTATCTTAAAACAAAAGATCCATCGCACGATTGCCTGAAAGTTTGGATCCCGGAAAGAACTCCCTACCTTACAAAAGATATGTTAAAGATTGATCCACAGATTTTTTATAATCTGGCAAATAATGAACCTCATGATATGATAGAAGGAAACAAATTCCGCCATCAATATGTTCTTGTAGGAACAGTTATGGATAATTATCCAGATCTTGTCTCGGTCGCTTTTTTGTTTAAGGCAAAAAATGGTGAATATGTTTATACGAATGCCATTAAGGCATCGCCGGAAAATTATAGTCCCGATGATGTAGGATTATTTTTAATGCAATATATGGGACCTCTTTATACAAAGATAAGAGAATTTGAAGTAAAACAAATAAACTCCGGACCTCCCTGGGCAGTGAATCCGCACATTCATATGGAACCAGAAGAAACTACGCTTGATTTTAAGGAAAGCACAAATATTAAAATTAAACTTGCCGATTGTGATGATGTAAACCTTGGTAATAGGGATATAAAAATAGAAGTAATAAAGGGATCTGGCACTTTAGACAAATCATTGGTAACAACTGATGCCAATGGAGAAGCGGGTGCTGTATTTACTGCTGGTACAGATACCGGAATTGCAGAAATCAGGTTTACCCATACTTTCATAGAGCCCTGGAATAAAAATCTTGATGAGGAACGTGTTGATTGTGTTGATGAAACATTTATTAATATCCGAACAACTAAGCCTCTCTGGGTATTTGAAGCTACTATAAAAAATAGTTATACCTCAAGAAATGATACAACAATAAACTACGATCTTGGAGGTCATCCTCTCGTAGATGTATATTCTGGTACTGTCGAATCGGTGACAAGTGGAAAAGTGAAGGCGTTAATTGAGAATCTTGCCGAGGATCCTGTTAATAATTTCTCTTATGATTCTGATGCACTCGAACCATTAGCCTTGTTCGTGTCCGGTGAAGGTAGTATGTATCAATTCGCTCGTTACGAGGAAAGTATAGATGGTAAACTTACGTACGTTGATATTCGAAAAGATTATGCATCCGGTAGTGCACGCCCCGGTGCTTCTATCCAATTTGATTACTCAGATGAGTATAAGTATTTCGGTGCCGGTATTGGTATTAAAGGAGTTGGAGGCTATGATGGGCGACAATACTTTCATGAATGGTCTGATTATGGCGGGCAATATGATGATTATGGACTATCAGCGACCTGCGGTTGTAATGGTGAAGATGCAAATTGCAGCATAGTTAAGAGTGATTCCGGATTTAACGCTTCTTATACATTTACAGAGAGCTTACAGAAGAGTTCTTTGGAAGGTACCGAATTCATCACTACTCATCAATCTATTGAAGCTTCCATAGTTCCTTTCAACTCAATAACAGGTATAGAAGATGAAGATTACAGCAAACTTTTTCCTAAAGAGTTTTCACTTAGCCAGAACTATCCAAATCCATTTAATCCGCTTACTAATATTACATTCCAAATGAAAAATAGAGATTGGGCAAAACTTAAAGTGTATGATATACTCGGAGTGGAAGTAGTAACACTATTTAATAGTATAACTCCACAGGGTACGTATACAATATACTGGGATGCATCGAATGTGCCAAGTGGAGTTTATATCTATCAATTACAGGCAGGATCATTTGTTGAAACTAAGAAGATGATACTTTTAAAATAATCCGCCAAGGCAGATAAATGTTTAATCAGACGATTCGACTCGCCTCGCTATCGCGTAGTCGAAGCGGGGTGAATCGCCTTTTTTATAATCAACACATTTAAAATATTTAACGTCAATCATAATGTATAGAAGCTTACCATATAAAATTTTAAAACCGTAAGCACGTAAAAGACACAACAGATTTATTCTTTTTATTTGATTTATTCTTGACCAGGATTATTACTACTTTTCTATTTTAAGGAGGCTTACCTAACATATCTTTTGTTAAATAACTCACTTTGATGTTTCTTTATCAGGGTTTTTTATTTATTGCTAATTGTTAATGGATATTTAAAATTATTTCTATTAAGTTTAATTAGTTTAAGGTTGCAGTTAAGATTATACAGGGAAAATGAAAAAAACATCTTTACTTCTGCTTTTTGCGATTGTTATAATACAATTCGGCTGTGAAGAATATACAGAACCCGAAGGAAAAGATATTTATATACAAATTGATGTTGAATCCGCATTTCAAAATGATCTAATCAGGGTTCAATTAGATGATAAAATTCTTGTTGAAACGAAAGTAACCACAAATTATACGATTAGTTTGGCTTGGTCAAGTGGTTTGCAAAAACTTAAAGAGTTTAAACATACTTTATTCTTTTCTTTGATAGATTTTAATATTAAGAAGATATTTGATATTGATCTAACAAATGATACATCTACCGTTGTCATTAGGTTTAACAGAGACAGTAAAATAATAACGATAGAACAATTTAAAGGTTTATTGTATCGTGATTAAACTATTAGTGTCTGACATTTCTAACAAGAGAAAAACGAATATTATGAGTAATTAGAAATTAAGAGATGTTGTTTTTAAAGGCGAATCACGATAGATCGGGATTAGCCCGGTTAGGTACATTGTATTTATATGAATTATAGGAGAGTATGATTTTATGAAAAAGATAATAATTCTTTCCATAGTTATTGTTTCCACAATCTATTCCCAGATGGATTTTAATAGTGGGTCAAATATAGATGGTCTTCAGTATACTGAAAAGTATAATCAAACTATTACTAATAATATTTATAATTATAATCTTTCATTGGTAGGGAGAATGCCTGATGGCATATGTAACACTGTGGCAATCCAAGGGAATTATGCTTATGTAGGCAACGGAGCAGCAGTTGATATTATTGATATATCTGAACCTATGAATATAATTAAAGTTGGTAGAATAATTACTCCCGGTATTGTAGAAGATATTTCTGTCCAAGGAAATTATTGTTATGTGGCTGATTGCTACAATGGAATGCGTATTATAGATATAAGTAAGCCGACGTCCCCTAAAGAAATGGGTTCTTACCAAACCAATAGTATTGCTTATGGAGTTTTTCCAGACAGCAATATAGTTTTTATAGCGGACTATGATGATGGTATGAGGATAATAGATATAAGTGACCCTATGAGACCAAAAGAAGTAGGATCTTATGTTATACCAGATAGTATTTATCCGAATAGAGTTTGTGACCTAAAAGTAGCTGGAAATTATGCCTACGTTACTGATTTAAATATGGGATTAAGAATTATTGATATTAGTAACTTAAGTTCGCCTAAGGAAATTGGTAATTATGACACTGATGGCGGTGCTTTTAGAGTAACAGTTGGTAACAACTACGTTTATGTTTCTGACGTATCCGATATGCTAATAATTGATGTCAGTAACCCAGAAATGCCTATCAAGATCGGGCAATTTAGCGCGGGAAATATTGGAATTCTAGATATTTATGTCAGCAACGGATATGCGTATGTAGCGAATGGATACTATGGATTTCTAATGCTGGATATTACTGATCCCACCAATCCTGTTGAGGTATCCAGATGTAGTACATCAGGCACGGCTCACGAATTAGCGTTATATGGAAGTTATGCGTTTACAGCAAATTATATAGGCGGACTTGGAATTGTTGATATAAATAATATTGCTTTACCAAAAGAAATCAGTCATTATACAACAGGTAATGAATTTTCTGGGATTCCATTTGTAGATAGCAATTATTTGTATTTGCCAGGAGATGCCCAAGATCTTAAAATAATGGATATTAGTAATCCTGAATCACCAAAGGAAGTAGGAAGTTATGATACACCGAATAGTGCATATAGAGTTTTTGTGCAGGGGGATTTTGCATATTTAACGGGTGGAAGTGCTAGTCTTAAAATTATTGATATAAGTGATAAGACTAATCCGGAGTTAATTGGGGAATATAAAACGGGAACATATACTGAGGATGTGGATGTAATAAATAATATAGCTTATGTTGCTAGTTATGACAGTGGTTTAATAATGTTAAACATAAGTGATCCTCAAAACATAGTTAGAATTTCATCTTATATAACACAAGATCATGCGTATGCAATAAAAGTAATTGGGAATTATGCATATATTGCTGATGGCAAGGATGGTTTGAGAGTTATTGATATAAGTAATCCAATATTGCCCAAAGAAGCAGGCCATTGTATTATAGAAGCAGTAAGATTAAGCATAAAGGGGCAGTATGCTTACCTTGCAAGTGGCTTCAACGGTATGAGAGTAGTAAATATTAGCAGTCCTGAGTCTCCGACGGAAGTCGGATATTTTATGACAGGCTATTATGCAGGTGGAATTTCAGTTTTTTCAAATTATGCATATGTGGGTGATGGATTAAATGGAGTATATGCTATCGATATTTCGAATCCAAGAAATCCCATTGAAGCGGGATATTACGATACAGGTGGAGCGGCCTATGGAATCTTTGCAAAGGATGAATATGTTTATGTTAGTGAATTTTATGATGGGCTTTATATATTTAAGAATGATTTAATAACTCAAACTAGTGATTTAGAGAATAGAATTAACAATTTTTCTTTGTCCCAAAACTATCCCAACCCATTTAATCCAAGTACAAAAATTTATTATTCAATACCCACTACTTCGCTAGCGCAATTAAAAATCTTTAACTTACTAGGACAAGAAGTTGCAACATTAGTCAATGAAGAAAAGCCTGCTGGTAATTATGAAATAGGATTCAAGTCTGCAGTCGGCGATCTTCAGTTACCAAGCGGAATTTATATTTATCAATTACAGGCAGGATCATTTGTTGAAACTAAGAAGATGATACTTTTAAAATAATTTACAATCCGCCACAGGCGGACAGGTGTTCAATTTACAATGAACAATCTGGCAGCAGGAGTTTATTTCTATCAATTAAAAGCTGGAAACTTTGTTCAAACTAAGAAAATGATATTACTAACATAGTAACTGTTAAAATGATTAATTAATAAATAATCCCATTAGAAAATTTATAAATAGAATTTTATTTTATGGAAGCTAGATTCTCAACTATTATATTTTAATATATTTTATAGGAGGGAAGTTTCAATGAACAAGAAATATATAGTAATATTATTTGTTGCTTTTATCTCGTTTAATAACAGCAAATTGATGGGGCAATGGATTCCTAGTCTAGAATCATTCCACGGCAGTATTTTTTCTTTTGGGAAGGGCAAATCAATTGTTTATGCAGGAGCTGAAGGGGGTAATATTTTTTCGTCTAATGATGGTGGCTACAATTGGAACCTTATAACTTCTAATGAGATTGAGGATAATGTAATTTCTATTGTTGAAAGTGATTCACAAGAATTTGCTGGGACAAATGGTGATGGGATGTTTTACCGTAATAAGGACAATGGAAGGTGGAAAAAATTAAATGGTGGATTATCTGATTCAATCATATACGCAATACTTGTTGATAAATATGGAAACATTATTACGGGTACTGAGCACGGAATTTTCGTTTCATCAGACAATGGTGCCAGTTGGATTCCCCATACAACTGAACTAGAAGAAAAATCTGTTTTATCTATTGCTCAAAACGATTCAGGTATTTTTGCGGGGACAACGAAAGGAGATATATACTTTTCTTCTGATCTGGGAAATAGCTGGACCAAAAGAGGTGATTTACAAAATCATAGAATTATAAGTCTTGAGGTATTTGGGCATAAAGTTTTAGCAGGCACCACGGATGCTGGAGTTTTTATTTCAATGGATAATGGCTTTACATGGAACGAAAGCAATGACGGGCTGCTTAATTATAACATTGTTGGATTAGAGTCAAACGAAACAAAAATCTTTGCTGCAACGTGGATGGGAGTAGGTGGAGTATTTGTTTCTGCGGACAGTGGAAATACGTGGACTGCATTAAACGGACTACAAGATTCACTATTGACAGCTATATTCGTAAAAGATCAAAACGTATTAGTTGCAACAAGTTTAAATAAAGTGTACGGTTCTACGGACAACGGAAAAAATTGGGCGCTGATAAACATTGGTGGTATAACTAGTGATTTTATTGTTGGGTTTGCACAAGATGGAGTAAATATATTTGCCGCAACTTGGGGAGGCGGTGTTCTAAAAAGCACTGACTATGCAAAAACGTGGATACCCGTAAATAATGGACTTGGGATTTCTTTTATTAATAGCATTGCTGCGCAAGACTCAATACTATTGGCAGGTGGTTCCGAAGGGGCTATTTTCAGATCAACTAATTATGGAGGCTCTTGGACACTTGTCGATAATGAAACAGGTCATATAGGTTTTGGATTTTTATTCCAAGATTTATTGATATATGCTGCTACAGGAACAGATATATATTTTTCCTCTGATGAAGGATTAAATTGGAATTCAATGGGTTTAAAAAAAGTGGCACAATTAGGACAGTCAGTGAATGATGTTAAGGTAATAAAACCATATGTTTTTGCAGGGACAGGTGTAGCAGGTGTATTTCGAACCTCAAATTCTGGTCAAACTTGGATTCATTCTACACAGTCATTCCCAGTTGTAACTATGGCTGTAATAGATACATTTTTATTCGCTGGTACCGATAATGGTGCATATAGATCTACGGATTATGGACAACACTGGACTTCAATTGATCTAAGTGGAAGTTTTATACATAAACTTGTTCCATATAAAAGCTATTTATTTGCTTGTACTTCACAAGGATTATATTTTTCCACTGATAAAGGAGATACTTGGGAAAACAAGAGTAGTCAATTAAACCCAGATATAGAAAGCATTCTTATTCTTGATTCAACTATTCTCGCTGGAGCCAGAAATGGAATATGGGCCAGGCAGCTTTCGCAAATAGTAACGAAAGTTGAAGAGGGAAAAGATATTATGGTAAATAATTTTACACTTGAGCAGAACTATCCAAATCCATTTAATCCAGGCACAACAATTTCTTATTCAATTCCGAGTTCGAGTTTAGTGCAAATAAAAATATTTAACGTACTTGGTCAGGAAATTTCAATGCTTGTTAATGAAGAAAAACCAACCGGTACCTATGAAGTGAATTTTAATGCAAGCAACCTGCCAAGTGGAGTTTACTTATATAAACTTCAAGCTGGGAATTATATTGAAACTAAGAAGATGATTTTAATCAAATAAGAATAGAAAAAAGTATAACCCCGATCTTAGGTACCGGAGTTTTTTATTTGTTGCTGAGTGTTAATGGATATTTAAATTAATTTATTATAAGTTACAACCGCACTAATGAACACACCCTCCACAACGCCTTATTTGAATCCGGAGGGGGCAGATTTTGTCTCGGCTAACTTGTTTTTATTTAGCTGAGTGATATGGAAATCTTTTAAATAATATTGACTTTTTAACACAACACGCAGTTATGCTGTATAGAAATATTGTTTTTTCAAAAGTTGGTAATAATAAATGAATAGAGGATGCAAATGAAAAGAATATTCAAATTAATCATTCTGATAATGTTCATTTTATTCAATATGGAAGATTTATTAGCTCAATGGGTTCAGACTAACGGACCCTATGGAGGGACAGTGAATTGCATCGTCGCAGACACATCGGAACTCTATGTCGGCACTAGCAATGGCGGAATTTTTAAGGCGACCAAAAACGAATTAATCTGGCAATCCATCAATTCGGGTCTTACTAACACTTATGTAAATGCTCTTGCTTTTTCCGGGCAAAATCTTTTAGCAGGAACGGAGGGCGGTGGAGTTTTTCTGTCAGAAAACAATGGTTTAACATGGAACACTGTTAGTTTTCCTATCGCTTACGTAACTGCCTTTACTTCACTTGGAAATAATATATTTGCAGCAACGTGGGATGGAATATTTATCTCTACAGATAACGGTGTTACCTGGGACAAATCAGGCTTGGATGAAACTTATGTATCATTTTTGGTAACCGATAGCTGCAACATTTTTGCAGCTACTCAAAGAAAGGGTGTCTTCGTATCTTCAGACACCGGAAAAACTTGGCTTACTTCTTCTCCTGGCCTAACTTCAAATTGGGTCAATACAATTTTTGTTGATTCTGTCGGCATATTTGCAGGGACAGATGGAGGAGTCTTTTTATCAAAGGACAATGGGAGTAGTTGGGAATCTAAGGGTCTATCTGATCTTCGGATAAACACACTTACTAAAATTGAAAATAGCCTTGTGGCTGGCACTATTGATGGGATATTCTTATCTAGTGATAACGGTTATAGCTGGAATAACTCTAACAGCGGCTTGACTTCTCTACAGATTAAAGTATTAAAATCGGCAGATGGAAAGCTCTTTGTTGGTACGCAAGGAGGGGGTATCTGTATTTCTAATGATAATGGCTTAAACTGGCTTGCATCGAATAGCGGTCTGACTAACATTTTCGTTAATGCACTTGCGTTAGCTGGTAATTCACTTTATGTCGGAACATATGGACAGGGATTATATCTTTCTAATAACTTTGGTGAAAACTGGACTACACTCGACAGCGGACTCACGGTACCATATATTCGTTCACTTGCTATTTCAGATTCATTTATACTGGCTGGTTGCGGTAGAGATCATCCTGCTGCAGAGGGTGGTGTATTTCGTTCGGTCGATAAAGGTCAAAATTGGACATGCGTCACAAGCGTTGATGCCAATAAAACAGTCTTTTGTATTGCCATGCAGGATACTTTAGCCTATGCTGGCAGCTGGTCAGGAAAGGTTTTTTTCTCATCCAACAGCGGTAAGGATTGGATTATAAAGAGTATTGGCATTTCCATCGCTCCTGTAAGAGCATTTGCTCTTAATGACAGCAGTCTTTTTGCGGGTACAGATTCGCAAGGAATATTCTTAAGCACTGATAATGGGAATACATGGGTGGCTGTAAATTCAGGATTGACGAATAAACAAGTCTTGGCGCTCGTGTATAAGGATCAGAATATATTTGCCGGGACAAGGGGTGGTGGAGTTTTTCGTTCAACCAATAATGGTAATAGCTGGTTAGAAGTAAATAACGGGATTTCTAATAAAAATATTCAGTGTCTTACTTTTATTGGTGAATATTTGTTTGCCGGAACAGATTCCGGCGGCTTTTTTGTTTCAATAAATTATGGGGAGAGCTGGAATGAAGTAAATACTGGTCTGCCAAGTTCGGATGTTTCAGCGATTTCAACAAATGGGTCTAATGTTTTTGTAGGAACATACGGTTCTGGTGTAATATGGAAAAGGCCACTCTCACAAATGGTCACTTCGATTGATGATCCGATTCAAAGAAATGCAATGAAATTTTTATTGGAACAAAACTACCCCAACCCATTTAATCCAAACACAACAATTTCTTATTCAATTCCGAGTTCGAGTTTAGTGCAAATAAAAATATTTAACGTACTTGGTCAGGAAATTTCAATGCTTGTTAATGAAGAAAAACCAACCGGTACCTATGAAGTGAATTTTAATGCAAGCAACCTGCCAAGTGGAGTTTACTTATATAAACTTCA
This sequence comes from Ignavibacteriaceae bacterium, assembly GCA_036170275.1. Classification (GTDB taxonomy): domain Bacteria; phylum Bacteroidota; class Ignavibacteria; order Ignavibacteriales; family Ignavibacteriaceae; genus IGN3. Next base: position 850 of record JAVHOU010000136.1, on the reverse strand, counting down.
AGCTGGGAATTATATTGAAACTAAGAAGATGATTTTAATCAAGTAAGAATAGAAAAAAGTATAACCCCGATGCTTTTGTATCGGGGTTTTTTATGAGATATTGAAATAAAATTTGCATGCCCCACTGCTTAATTAAAGTAGAAGTGGATTGATAATGAATACCGAATTAAATTACAAATGCTATAAAAATCCAAAAGAATGCTTGATTTTTCCTAACACCCAGCCAATTAGAATAATTAAATTTGCATAGCCGATAAATTCATCTATTGCTAAAAGATTCAATTTTTTATAATTGAATTGATAGCTAAAAAACATTTTTTAACACTATTCAAAAGGAGAACGGTATGAGTAGGAAGCAAATATATCAGGAAATTGAAAAAACTCTGGGAAAAGTCCCAGCGTTTTTCAAATTAGTTCCGGACAGATCGCTTGAGTTGGAGTGGAATCTTTTTAAGACTATTCAACTTGAAGAAAGTCCGATTCCAAATAAATACAGAGAATTGATTGGTGTTGCTGTTGCCGCAGCACAAAGATGCAAGTATTGTTCATTCTTTCACACAGAGGTTGCAAAACTTTTCGGCGCAAGTGATGCAGAAATAGAAGATGCAGTTCATTATGCAAAATCAAGTGCCGGCTGGATATATTCAAGCTCAGAATAAGTTTTTTTATCGCCAGTTTGGGCATAAATTCTTTTCCATCCCACTTTGTTCCAATATTCCTCTGAAGTATATGTGCATTCACCTATTGCAAATTTTAAAGTTTTTCCTTCTGACTTCGCCTGTTTTGCTGCATCAATTATAGCCGATGTATATGCTTCTTTTGCCAAGCCTTTTCCGCGGGAAGTTTCGGC
>JAVHOU010000135.1:35557-44366 GCA_036170275.1 Ignavibacteriaceae bacterium | reverse complement strand
TCTGCTTTCCAAAAATTTGCATCATCCTCTTCGGTTTCAGTTGTAAAATAAATCGTGTCTGAAAAAACAGGAGTTACAATTTCCTGCACAAAATTTTGATTAAAAAATCTAACATTAAATCCTAAACTGAAGTCAGGGCTGAAACGATACGAATAACCCAATCCTAAAAATTCCTTGTACTGAAATCTTGATTCAAGTTTAATTGGATTAGAATTTCCATAAGGCACAGCTTCGCCAGATTTGAAGATAAATTCTTTCTGATAACCCGGAGTATATCTCAGAGAGATGAAATGATTCTTAAACGATTTACCGACACTGATTTGATATAAGTTGCTGGTTGGTTTGTCTGACAGCTCACCGCCATAAGTTAAAGAAAATCCCAGATCCTTTATTGTTGAATAGTTTGATGGATTATATTCATAAGAGTTTAAAGAAGTAAAAGAAGCATCTGTAATGCCCCAAACCCCATTCAAACCAAATGTTGATTGTGCTGACATCCGGATAACCGAAACCATAATTAATCCTGTTACAAAAATAATTCTCAAGGAATATCAACAATTATTGTATGAATACTTTGTGAACTTATATAAAGATCGCTGCGCAGTGTTTGGTTAAGACTTTCATATTTCCTAATGAAAGTAAGAGAAATTTTATCAAAAGTATTTCTTGGAATATTCTTAAAAAACGAAAAAGGTATTTTCAGATTTCCATCATCAGCGGTCCTTAAACGATATAAAGGAAAAATCTGTTGATTTGATTTTCTTACAGCTCCGATAATAATAGAAAAATTATTTGTTGATTCACCATTCCAGCTAAGCTCGGCATCAAATTTATTCTGAGTACTTGATTTATTTAATTTTACTGAACCGGTAATTTCTTTAGGTGTTGCAATATTGAACGAAGTAGATTGACCTATGAACGGATTAAAGGAAAATGCAATAGATGAATTATATGGATATACAAATTGATCATTGAAAAATCTTCCGTTCATATTAAACAGTTCATATTTTTTACCTAAAACTGAATCAAGTAATACTCCCGCCTCACGATATTTTATACGCAAATTAGCTAATCTGGCTTGCTCGGAATTAAATTTTATTATACCAGGCACTATTGTATTATATCCAATTAATTTTCCATTGGGCGAGTAAACAGGTTTAGATTTTTCAGATAAAATTGCCTGCGCTACAGAAATATTATCTGTTTTTCCATTTCGTGTAAGTTTAATGCCGCTTACCGAAACGATGCTTGTATAATTTCTAAGATCTTCTGTTATTCCGCTGGTATCATATCCATTACTGTAATATTCATTATCAATTTCTTTGCTGATAATTTCCGCTTCAAAAATATCTGAGGAATTGGAATCGTTAACAAGTTCAGTAGGACCGGGTTTATCACAACCATTGTATGCAATTGATAATACAGTTAGAATATATATAAAATATTTTTTCATCACTTTCAACTTACTATTACTTGTTAGTTTTTTCAATTTAATAAACAAACCCAATTTCTTAAAGAAATTGGGTTTGTAGAACTTCAACTTTTTAATTTACGGTCTTACAAAATAAGGTACTCCCCAGGTTTCCATTTCAACCGGAGTTGAATCATCATACACAACTTGCTTTGGCATCGCATTAATAATTGCGTGGAAGAATCCAGGAAACTGATGCGACTGGAATGTTTGCTGATAGACTTTTTCGTAAACATTACCATTTTGAGTTGAAGATACTAACTCAAATTTTTTCTTGGATCTATGCATTCCAAATTTATCTGCACCAAAAGTAAGTGTAACAAAATCAGTATCAGCATAGGCACTTGTTAATTCCACTCTTAATAAAACATCAGATGCTCTATTAACAACCGGAACATGATGCCATCTCCACCACTGACCCCAATTTCTGACTAAGTAATAATCATTTGGGGAATTGATTACGAGAGTATCTCCATTTGGTAAGAATGCTGTAAACTTAGTTATATCAATATTAGGACTTTGTGTTCCACCTTCTGGTAAAGAGATTGCAGCTATTCTCCAATTTTTAGCGGCTGAATCTGTATGAGCAACTTTAATGAAAATAATATTCCTTGTAATAACTGATGTAAATGCTTTTGTAATTAATGTATCATGTTGTCTTGAGTTTGGATCATAAGAACCTTTTATATACAAAACACCTTCAAAAGTTTTTGTAATTAATCCATAAGCGGTATCACCTTGAAAATCAATTGTTAGTGTTTTGTTGACCAAGCGCATTTTGTGTCCCACTTTAAAAGGATAAATTTCAGCACTTACCTTTGAGAGTATATCCATTTCTCCTTCTTCATTATAGTTGGGTTCAAAAGATGCTAATAAGGAATCTTCATCAGCCAGTTTCTGAACAGCTTGTTTGTCTGTTGTTATTTGGTCAGTGGGTTGAACGGTCATATTATCCTGGCAACCGACGAAAAAAGATATGAATGCTAATAATAGCATTGGAAGAAAATTTTTCTTCACTAATTGGGATGTTCTCATTTTTTTCTCCTTGTTTATGTGAATTTAACGTTGTTCGTTTGCATAGACTCTACAAAGAATTATGCCAGACTAACATTGTGGGGCTTTCAACAAATATTTACTGATTTTAGATGAATTTAGAAAAACAAAATGCATGAAAATCTTATTCTTTTGCATGGATAAAATTTATCACGCAATTCTATCAATGAAATGGGTTTTCTTTTTCAATAATTGGAAGAAGAAATTTACCTGTACTGGTAAGGTTTAAATAAAAGTTGGAGAGTATAACATCCTGAATTACAGCAGTTTCAATTTATACTGCATTTTTAAAGAGAGTTTTTTATCATTTCTAATTCATCCCATCTTTCGTAAAGTTTTTTAACCTTTTTCTTTGCCTCTTCAAGTTTAAGATTAAGTTTAATAGTTTGAGATGCATACTTTTCGTAAAAATCTGGTGAGCTGAAAATGTTTTCAATCTTTTCTATCTCAGATTCCGCAAGCATTATTTTTTCTTCAATAGATTCAAGTTCTAACGCATCCTTATAACTTAATTTTTTTGATTTTTGTTTAACCCGTAAATCTTCTTTCTTATCTTTAACGATTGCTGATTCTTCTTCCTTAATTCGCAGTTTTCTTTTTTCGATATAATAATCATAATTACCTTCGCTGTAATAAATTTCACCATTCCCTTCCATTGCAAGTATTCCATCGCAAATACGATTTAGAAAATATCTATCATGACTTACAATCATCACACATCCTTCAAAAGAAATTAATGCTTCTTCAAGTATTCTTAAAGTTGGAAGATCGAGATCGTTTGTTGGTTCATCAAGCATAAGAAAATTTCCGCCGGTACATAAAATTTTTGCAAGTGTTAATCTGCTTTTTTCGCCGCCGGAAAGTCTGCCAACTAAAGTATTGATTCTGTCATCTGCAAAAAGGAATCTTCTCAGATAAGTCCAAACACTTAGTTTTTGTTTTCCAAATTGAACAAACTCACTTTTACCAGCAATAGCTTTAATAACTGTATCATCATCATTCAATAATAGTCGTGCCTGATCGACATAATTAAATTGAGTGGTTTCGCCAATTTCAATTTTACCTTTGGTGGGAGAAATTTCTCCGAGAATAATTTTTAGTAAAGTTGTTTTGCCTACACCGTTTTGCCCAACAACTCCAATCTTTTTCCCCGCTTCAAAATTATAATTGAAACCTTCAAAGAGAACTTTATTGCCAAGTTTGATTCCAACATCTTTAAGCTCAATAACTTTTTTACCTAATCTTTCAGCAGGTGGAATTATTAAATCAACATCAAGTTCAACTTCATTATTTTTGATAGAAGATACTTCATTAAAATTGTCAATTCTACTTTTAGCTTTTGTTCTTCTAGCTCTTGGTCCGCGTCTTATCCACTCAAGTTCACGCTTCAAGAAAAGCTGCCTTTTGCGTTCTTCAACTTCCTTTACTGTTTGTCTTTCTGCTTTATTGATCAGATACTCAGTGTAATTTCCTGAGTGTGAATAGAAAGTACCATTAGAAAGTTCAACAATTCTATTTGCAATCCTGTCTAAAAAATAACGATCGTGCGTAACAAAAATACAAGTACCATTATATGTTGATAGAAAATCTTCCAGCCACTCAATTGATTTTGTATCGAGGTGATTAGTTGGCTCATCAAGAATTAATAAATCAGGTTTTGATATTAGTGCACGGCAAAGTGCAACTCGCCTTTTTTCACCGCCGGATAAAGTGGATATTTCCCTTGTACCTTCCGGTGCATCTAAATATTGAATAAGAATATTGATACGCTTATCAAGATTCCATGAATCCATTTGTAAAATTTTTTCTTCAAGATGATGCTTCCTTGGGGAATCAAAAGATGTTTGTTCATATTCTTTTATCAGTTCCAGCTCAGCTTGTGCGCCGGCTAAAATATTTTCATTAACATTTTGTGATTCATTTAGAGTAAACTCCTGTGAAAGAAATCCAATGACGAGATTTTTTTTCTTTGCAACCTCACCGGAACCAGGCTGTATTAAACCGGAGATAATTTTAAGAAAGGTAGATTTACCTGCACCGTTCCTTCCAACCAATCCAATTCGGTCGTTTTCATGCACACTTAACGATGCTTTATCAAGTATTATCTGTTCGCCAAAATGAACTTCTAATTCTAATGCAGATAAAATTACTGGTGAAATATTGTTGGACATAAATATCAAAAAACATTTTTAAAATGAGTGAAATTATTTACAAATATACATCAATGCTTTCTAATTGTTAGATATAAACTCACACTGATACTGCATAAAAAGATTTTAACAAAAATTTTAGTATGTTTCAGAGAAAATTTAGTATGATAAAATATATAGGCGAACTTATATGAAATATTTATCGGCATTATTAGTGGTTATAATTTTTATTTCTGCTTCAGCTCAAGTTCAGCATAATGAAAAAGTTGTTGCACCCGGAGTTATTTATAAGAAAATAATTAATGTTACAGATACTCTTTCTATCGATATTCTAAAAATTGATTTATCGAACAATAATTATTTTCTTCGAACTGTAAAAGCAAAAAATCTTCTTAAAGAAAAAGAGACTACCAGTAGCATGGTAAAAGCATTATCTGATTCAGGTTATAATGTTATTGCTGCAGTCAATGCTGATTTTTTTGAAAAGGATGGTGATTTGATAAATAATATGATCTCGGAAGGAAAGATCATTAAAGCAGTAAGGTTTTCTGATTCTCCATTTAATCCGTTTGTCAGCTCGCAATTTGCAGTAACTGAGAATGGCAAATTAGCAATTGAACAATTTGTTTTTACTGGTGATTTGATTCTGCCCGATGGATCGATAGAAAAAATAAATAGAATTAATTCTTACCCGGATAGTAATTCAATAATGCTTTACAATTCTTTCCAGGGAGAGCAAACTCCGATTGCGCCAAATAACTGGAATGTGATTGAAACCAATTTAGTTCCTGTTAAAAAAAGTAATGACACATCAATATTTATTGTTAGTGCTCCTTTTCAGCAAGGAGGTAATTGTAAAATAAATGGAAATGAATTTGTTCTTTCGGCAAATGGACATTATTCATATTATCTTGAAAGAGAAATTAAAGTTGGCGATACAATAAAAACGGTCATCAAATTTAATCCTCATATTTCCAATTTACGTTCTCTTGTTGGTGGCTGGCCTCGTCTTGTAGTTGATGGCAAAAGCATGTTGAAAACTAATCAATCATTAGAGGGAGTGTTCCCAAGATTTTCTAAAAACAGACATCCGCGAACAGGAATTGGATTTTCGAAAGACAGTACAACTATATTTTTTATCACAATTGATGGCAGACAGAAATCAAGCAGAGGAATGAACCTTGAAGAGTTTGCCGACTTGATGATTGATGAAGGTGTTTATCAAGGTTTAAATTTTGATGGCGGTGGATCAACTACAATGATTGTGGATAATCAAATTGTAAATAGCCCGTCTGATGAAACAGGGGAAAGAGCTGTTGGTAACTGTTTGGTTTTGATTAAAAAATAAAAATTATTCTCTTAGAATTAATATTGCACCAATTAAAATTAAAATTGCTGCAAGACTTCGCTTTAAAAGATCTTTATCATTAAATAGTTTGCCGCCAATAATTGTTGCCCAAAAAACTGATGTTCGTTTGATTGCTAATACTAATGCAACAGACGCTAAACTTACTGCAACTATTTGTGTGTATCGATATCCGATGGTGAGGATTGAAATAAGTGCTATCCATCCAAGATTATTTTTCTTAATGATTACTGGCGCAGCTTCTTCTTTGTTTCTAAAAAAAATGTAAAGTAGTGAAAACAATAATGCAAAATAAATATGCTGGAATGCTGTTAACGATATTGGTGAAAGGTTTAGTTTAATTAATAATAACTTATCTAAAATTGATGATGCAGTAAAAAGTAGTAAAGCTAAAATTATAAATCGATGATACTTTGATTTCAAAAATATACTAAAGGGGAAAAACAATTCTTTAAAATTTTTACTCTCAAGAATAAATGTACCAGCAATTAGAAAAAATAAACCAATCACCTCAATCATTTTTAATGCTTCGCCTAAAAATATAAAAGCAAATATTGCCACAAAGCCCGGCGTTAATGCAAGTAATGGAAGTGCATTACTTATTTCAAGATTTTTTAGAGATAACATCACACAAAAAAATGCACCAACACTGATAATAGATTTAGCAAAAAGTATTGAAAGATTTAGTGTGTTGATGGTTGTGTAATCAATAAAAAAGAAAAATGGAATTGAGAATAATAAATTCACTAATGACAAAAGAAATGAAAATTCAAGTGCGCCAAGGTTGAATAAAACTTTTTTCTGTGTGATTGCAGCAAATGCAGATAGGAAAGCAGATGATAACGCAATAAAAAACCAGGTCATAAAATCCTACGATAATTAAACTGATTAAAAATTAATATAAGTTCTTATAAAAAAATTTCGACCGGGCTCGCTTAATATTAATCCACGATTTGTTGAGAGATGATTCCTGTAACTCTTATCTAAAATGTTTTCTATACCAGCACCAAATCCTGCGCGAAATTTACCAATTTCAATATTTGTAAAATCAAATTGAAAATTAAAATATGCATAACCGGGCGTTGCTAATTCACCTGGTACAACTTTTTTCTGCGCATCAAAAATAACAACTGAAAAATCAGTGCTTAGCCAATCAAGAGCAAAATACTTAATTCCTATGGTGCTATTTAATGAGGGAATCTGTGGAAGATCTAAATTTTCTTTTTGGTTCTTTCCACGGACATACGAGAGAGTATTGTAAATATTAAATCGATCTATCATTTTTAAGTTTACAGAATATTCAAACCCATACAACAAAGCTTCGCCGATGTTTACTTTTATCAAAGCGTTTCTTCCATCATAAATTCCAGGTACTTCTGAAACAAGGTCATTTAAAGTGTTGAGGAAAATGCTGGTTGTAATTTTCAGATCATTAGGGAAAAATCTAAAACCAAGATCAAAGAAATATCCTTGTTCAGGTTTAAGATTTGGATCACCAACTCGTATTAAATTTCCAAGATCAATGTATTGATATCTTTCTTCCAGTGATGGTGAGCGGAATGATCTTGCAGCATTAAATGAAATATTTGATTGATCAGTAAATGAGTAAACTAACCCAATGTTAAAAACATAAGATTTATTTTTTACCGATTCAGAATTCCAAATTATTTTTTGCCCGGTTGGATTGTAATTAGTCACTCCATTATTAATCTCATATAAAGGATTCTTTGTTTCGGAATTGTTTAACCAAATAAAATCGTATCTACTGCCAAGTGTGAGATTTAAATTATCCACTAATTTAATTTCATCCTGCACATAAATTCCCGCGCTATAAAAATCAGCATACGGTAAAGGTTTTTCAAAAATCGTTTTATAATTTGTGCTTACAACAGATGAATCAACGGGATTTAAAATTTCAATTTTCTGATCTTTGGTTCTAATGCCGGAATAATTTCTCATCCAGAAATCAAATCCAGCAATTAGATAATGATTGGTAAAACTAAAATCAGCTTGAGTCTGAAATCCATCAACATTATGATCAGCGCCAGGATTGATTTTTAAAACACTTAATCTTTTGAGCGGTTGTCCATTAGTGCCGGACACTAATTGAACTGTACCGGGAATATTTTCGACATCTCTTGAAATAAACTGATGAAAATATTTTGCTGATAATTTTACCAACGAATTACTAAGATTATTTATTTTATATTCAACACTTATTAATCTTCGCAGTTCTTCAGGATAAGTTACTTTAGCATTATCCGGGAATAATGGGGCAGCACCGGGAATTCCAACATCAGTTGCTTTGAATTGCTGGTAATTAAATTTTATTTCTTGATCATCAAATGGTTTTAGCTGCAATAGTGCAGTTAAACTATTATCCTCAAACTGGCTGTTGTAAAGTTCGCCAGTCGGTGTTTTAGTGTTTCCTGCTTTTCTATAACTGCCACCGATTTTAGCAATCCATTCATTACCAGAAGCAGAAAGATTTATTCCGTTAGAAAAAAAATTATTAACTGAGTTAAATCCGCCGGAATAATTACCCGTCAAAGCAAGCTCACTGTTATAACTGCCGGATTTAGAAATGATATTTATTATTCCGCCTGTAGCACCGCTTCCGTAAAGTGATGAAGCAGCACCTTTAATAACTTCAATTCTTTCAACGTCGTTAAGATCAAACATCGAAAGACGTGCACTAATATCTGTTGATGTTTCAATCCTATTTCCATCAATCAAAGTAACAATGTTAGCACGGCTTAATCCTCTAAT
>JAVHOU010000135.1:17826-35457 GCA_036170275.1 Ignavibacteriaceae bacterium | reverse complement strand
TAAATTCGTTTTCATAAAGTAGCATCAAAAAGTAGAAGGATAAATTATTTGAGTATAAAATTTTTGGTTAAAAAAAATTAAAATTGTTATGTAAATATAACTACCCTCACTTCAAGTCTACAAAATATTTAATGTAAGAGTATTCGTGATTCAACAATTATAGAGAGTACCAAATCAATATTTGTAGCTTATCAAATTAATTTCTCTGGTAATAAAAATATTACTAAGACTTAACCTATTTTCTTTTTAGCATTCAAAAACAGGATTTATTAATTGTAAAAGTTATGTAACAATTAAATTGGTAAGGTTTTAACCCTATTAATTTATTTAATTTACTTACCTATAATATTAAGTTTAATTTAAAAAACATTTGAGTGAAATCATTTAATAATAACTCACTCAAAAGGATAGTATGTCTTACAGCGATCACAAATTTCACATACCCGTAATGGGAACAGGTCATTCCATTGATACTCCGATCAGGGTAGCACATTTTGGTATTTCATCAGTTATGTCAATTGTAGATGATGTATTGATCGATAAAATCTGCAGGCACTATTGCGCAAAATTTGAATTACCGTTTACTGAAATATCTAAAAATGATTTGCATGCACGCTCGAAACGTATTACACAATATTTAAATACAGTTGGTAAAATAGTCGCAGATAAATTAGATGAAGTAAAAAAACTGCCGTTCTTTCAAGAGAATGATAAGAGTAAATATTTTGATTTGCTCCCCGAAAGTAGCCCATTAAAACAAAAGTATAAAAAATTATTAATTGTTAAAGACGAAAATGAGAAAGAAAAATTAGCTGTTGAATTGACAAACTTAATGTATGCTGGTTCCATCGATGTAAATATTATGGCTAAGGTTGATAGAACTAACTATGCAAAAGATGGAACAATATTAAGTGATGAGTTCAGTGATGCAAAAGCAGCCTTGCGTGGATTTGCAGAAAGTGATTTAAGTTCATCAGTAGTTTTCTCGGCAGGATTTAACAGAAGTTTATTTGGTTACCTTCCAAAGTTTAAAGATTTTTATCGTGATGAATTTGGTGAACTAAAGAAAAAGATTATAATAAAAGTAAGTGATTTTCGTTCAGCTTTAATTCAGGGAAAATTTTTAGCAATGAAGGGATTGGAAGTAAGTGAGTTTAGAATTGAATCCGGATTAAATTGCGGCGGACATGTTTTTGCTTCACAAGGATATTTACTTCCTTCAATACTTAATGAATTTGCTTCAAATAAAAATCAGCTTAATGAACAATTTCGTCCAATCGTAAAAAGTTTTTATGATAAAGCAGGTTTAATCTTTCCGGAATCCGCAATGACCGAACCTCCACTAATTACTGTTCAAGGTGGAATTGGAACGAGCGGTGAAGCAATGCGAATGATAGAAGATTTTGGATGTGACTCAACAGGTTGGGGAAGCCCGTTTTTATTGGTTCCCGAAGCAACCTGTGTTGATGAGGATACGGTTAATCTTTTAAAGAATGCAAAGAAAGAAGATCTTTATTTAAGTAATGCTTCCCCATTGGGAGTTCCGTTTAGTAATTTACGTAAAACCGGATCTGAAAACTGGACGAGAGAACGGGCAGAAAAAGGAAAACCTGGTTCGCCTTGCCCAAAAGGTTTTTTGATCTCCAACAAAGAATACACTGATAAACCGATTTGCACTGCATCAAGACAATTCCAAAAAATTAAAGTTGATGAAATATCTAAATCGGGATTGACTGCTGATGAAAAAACAGAGTTACAAAATTCAGTTTTTGAAAAAGTATGTTTGTGTCAGCATCTTGGAAATGGTGCATTAATTAAACTTGGTATCGTTCCCAAAATGAAAGCGCCGCAATCAATTTGCCCCGGACCAAATGTTGTTTGGTTTAACAGAGAATATACACTTAAAGAAATGATCGATCATATATACGGAAGAGGTGAATCACTAGTTTCAGAAAACAGACCACATATGTTCTGTCAGGAAATTGAGTTGTATGTTAATTACTTTAAAAAACTTATCGCATCGATGGGAGTTACAACTGCGGAAATCAAATATCTTGAAACTTTCAGAGAAAATTTAGAAAATGGAATGGATTTGATCTTAAAAATTTCTAAGCAAAAAGCATATCCAAATGAAAATTTAAATTCAATTCCAACTTTTGTTAATGTACAAAGAGCAAGATTGAAATTAATAAGATCTAACAAAATTGAACTTTCTATCGCCGTAAATTTTTAATTGCTAATAGTTCATCCTAAATTCTTACGTTAAAAGATCTATTTCATATCGCCAAATAATTGCTTTTTAATCCTACCTTTCAAGTCCCCTAAATTATAATTTATGCTCAGCTTGATTTACACTTTCAATTGATGTTAATATTGTAAGCAAAAAAATATCTAAAAATTAATTGAGGATATACTATGAAATTATTACTCTCTTCTCTAATCCTATCTATCATTTCATTATTCTTTTTAAATACTAATATTATCGCTCAGGATAAACCAATTCAGGTTGCATTATTTAACCCAATTCAGGTTTTCAATGAAAACACATCCATAACCGGATTGCGATTAAATATCATTTATGGAAAAAATAAAAATGTTAATGGAATTGATTTGGGATTTGTTAATTCAACTACCGGGAATCAAGTTGGCGCACAATTTGGTTTTGTAAATTTGGTTGATGGTGGTTTTCTTGGTTTCGAAAGCGGCTTCGTTAATATAACAGATAGTAAATTTGAAGGGTTACAATGGGGCTTTGTTAACTATCATAAAGGAAAGGTTAGTGGTTTGCAATTAGGTTTTATTAACTACGCTGGCAGTATGTATGGTTTGCAGATTGGATTAATAAATATAATTAAACAGGGAGGAGCTTTTCCTTTCTTCCCGATTGTTAACTGGTCATTTTAGTTTTTGTTAAGTAGATAAATTTCCTAAATATTTTTGGTCATAATATTCATCAGGAGGACAAATGGATTCGAAAAAAATGTTAGCGGAATTTTTCGGCACATTCTGGCTAGTGCTCGGGGGATGCGGCAGTGCAGTATTGGCAGCTAAGTTTCCTGGAGTTGGGATAGGATTGCTTGGTGTTGCGTTAGCATTTGGTTTAACAGTGCTTACAATGGCTTACGCAATCGGTCATATTTCCGGATGTCATCTCAATCCCGCCGTTACCATTGGTTTATGGGCTGGCGGAAGATTTAAAGCAACTGAAATTTTGCCGTACATCTTGTCGCAGGTTCTTGGAGGCATTGCCGGTGCAGGAGTTTTATACTTAATTGCAAGTGGTCAGGTTGGTTTTGATATTAATAGCGGGCTCGCTTCAAATGGTTATAGTGAACATTCTCCCGGTGCATATTCATTAACTTCAGGATTTGTAACAGAAGTTGTTATGACATTTATGTTCCTGTTTATTATTCTTGGCAGCACAGATGAAAGAGCTCCTAAAGGATTTGCGCCTATTGCTTTTGGTCTAGGATTAACATTAATTCATTTGATAAGCATTCCTGTTACAAATACATCAGTTAATCCTGCAAGAAGCACAGGCCCGGCTTTATTTGTTGGAGGATGGGCAATATCGCAGTTATGGCTTTTTTGGGTAGCTCCAATAATTGGTGCACTGTTAGCGGGATTTGTTTATAATATGATTTTAGGAAAATCAAAGTAAGTCTATTTTTTATTAATTTTAAGCGAAGTATAAAATTTATTCTGCGCTTTTCTTATGTTTATATTAAAGGAAATTTAATAATGAGTGAGAATATTTTAGATAAAGCAAAAGCAGCGGCAGTATCTGCTAAAGATAAAATAACAGATCTCAAAGAAAATATTTGGGATTCTGAGAAAGATGAAATTATTAAGGAGTTCAAGGAAAGAGGGGAAGGCAAAGTAAAAGAAATTCTAGAAATAATTAATAAATATAAATCTCTTTTTAGTGATGCCGGATATGAAGTTAACGGCGTTAATGCTTCCTTAAGTATCCCCCCCGATATTTCTATCTCATTTAAATTCCTTGGCGCTGTTGATGAAAGTAAGAGACAGGATATTTTATTTCAAGCATCCGAAAGTAAAATCGCTTCAATTCTTTTAAAAAGTTTATTCAAAGCTAGCAATTTTGCAGAATCGATAAAAATTGGAGATATGAAACTTAAAAGTATAAGCATTACCTTGGGATTAATCCCTGGAATTAGTGTAACCATTGCTTAGGCGAAATTTATTTATGAATATGGTTGAGCAAGATTTAAAAAAGGTTGAGCATTATCTAAGTGTAAGTAAAAGAAATGATATTTCCGTTAAAACTATTGAGCAACAATTAAAACTTTTTGAAACAGGTACAAAAATCCCAAAACTTATTAAACCTTGCACACTTAGAAATGGAATTGTTCAACTTCAGAAAGATCATTTTTCAGAATTACTAAAAGAATTTAATAACGCATCTCTAAATGGCAGGGTAATAAAATTTGTGCCAGCTTCCGGTGCTGCATCAAGAATGTTTCAGAAACTTCAATCTATTCTTAATTGCTTTCCAGATTTTTCTTTGCAGAAACTAAAAAACTTTTCAGAGGATGATAAAGATTTTAAATATGTTTATGATTTTTTAATCAACCTACCAAAGTTTGCTTTTTATGACGATGTTAAGAGTCGATTGAATAAGAATGATATTGAAATCCAAAAACTTATAACAGACAAACCCGCGCAGATATTAAAAACAGTTTTGACTGAACCTGGATTGAATTATTTGACAAAACCAAAAGGGGCAATTAAGTTCCATTGTTATGATGATGAATGCAGGACCGCTTTTGAAGAACATATATATGAATCACTTCAATATGCAGCAGATAGAAACAATAAGGTAAAAGTTCATTTTACTATTTCACAAGAACATACGGAAATCTTTGAAGATATTATTACTCACTTAATTAATAAACTAAATAAAACAAATTTTAAAGTTGAGATTACATATTCTTATCAAGAAAAATCTACTGATACAATTGCTGTCGATCTTGAGAACAGACTAATTTTTGATAAATCAGGAAATCTTGTTCAGAGACCTGGTGGTCATGGTGCATTGTTGGAAAATCTGAATGACCTGAAAGCGGATATTGTAATCATAAAAAATATCGATAATCTTTCAACAGAAAATCTTTCCGCGGACACAATTCTTTATAAAAAATTGTTAACAGGTTATTTAGTCAAAACTCAGAAGCAGGTTTTTGATTTGTTAGATTCTTTGGATAGAAAAGATTTAAGCAAAAAAAGTTTTGATGAGATGATAGACTTTGCAGAAAAAAAATTATCTGTAACCAAACCAACAGATTTTGAAAATTGGAGTGATAAAATAAAAAGCAAATATTTGTTTGATAAATTAAATCGTCCAATTAGAGTTTGTGGAATAGTGGAAAATGAAGGTGAACCCGGCGGCGGACCTTTCTGGGTAAAAGATGATGATGGTAATGCATCATTGCAGATAATTGAGCAAGCACAAATTGATATGAATGATGAAAATCAAAAAAATATTTTTAAGCAATCAACACATTTTAATCCGGTTGATTTGATTTGTAGCGTTAAAGATTTTAGGGGAAATAATTTTAATCTTAAAGACTTTGTTGATGCTGAAAGCGGGATTATTACAAAAAAATCTAAAGATGGAATTGAATTGAAAGCGTTGGAATTACCTGGCTTATGGAATGGAAGTATGGCTTATTGGAATACGATATTTGTGGAAGTTCCAATCAGCACTTTCAATCCAGTTAAAGAAGTAAATGATTTGCTAAAATCAGCTCATCAATCTTAAAATAATTGGTTAAGCTAGCCTTAATCAAATTGTATTTGTAATGAAAACATTTTGCAGGTAAGATTTACCGCACTTCCAAAAATTTCTTAAAAATCATTAGCTCCACAACCATTTTATTCGATTTTATAACATTGTAGATGGCATTAATATTGCAATTTTTTCTGAACATTTTTTAATGAAAGGAATAATTGTTATGGGATTTACAGAAATCGGCGTAGTAATGTTTTTAGTTTTACTTTTAGTTTTTGGATTTATTAACTCAAGAAAAGTATCACAGGAATTAAAGAAATTAGGTTCAGATAAATAACAATCTAAATTGTTAATTATTTCTCTTCAAAATCTCAGTTGAGTTGTTTCTTCCGATAATCAAAATATCCGCAATGTTGTTGAACAATCCAACTTCAACAACGCCGGGCATTAGTTTGATCTGCCATTCCATTTCTTTCGAATCTGATATTTCATTTAGGTGCAAATCAATAATCAAATTTCCAGAATCAGTAACAAAATTCGTCTTATTATTTTTTCTTAATACAGGGTTATAACCAAGCTTTGCGAATTTCATAAATAAATGATTTGAACCAAACGGAATCACTTCCACAGGCAAAGGAAACTTGCCCAATTTTTCCACATACTTGAATGAATCAACAATCCAGATAACTTTTTTAGACGCTGCTGCTACAATTTTTTCAAACAACAAAGCACCGCCGCCGCCTTTTATTCCATTAAGATTGCCAGCAACTTCATCCGCACCATCAATTGTAAGATCGATATGATCAACTTCATCCAGATATACGATTTTAATTCCTAAACTTTTTGCTAACTCACTTGTTTGATTTGAAGTAGAAACACACTTTACATTTAGTCCTTGCTTAACCAACTCGGCAAGTTTATTAACCAAAAAGAAAACTGTTGAACCAGTTCCAAGTCCTAGCGTCATTCCGTCTTTAATAAACTCAATTGATTTTTCTGCTGCAATTTGTTTTTCATTCATCGTAGTTTCACAAAATAATCATGATTTTTATTTAGATAATTCACCTTATGAATATTATAGAAAACCTTGAAGGTTTTTGTAACTTAGTTTTGTTTAAATTACAATATCACATTTAATTTCAAGCGAAACCTTCAAGGTTTAGCTTTTTTGTGTAAGGTGACTTATATAACTAATTGTAATTTAGTAATAGAAATTTTTTAATTGTTGTATTAAAATAGCAATTCTATTTATTAATTGTTGATTTAATAAATTTAAAGGTGAAACCATGCATCACTACGACCCGAGTGTTGAAATACAAGATTACCTTGTGTTTGGAGAATATGGGGATGTTAATCCATCAATAACGGATTCATCAACTTATACATTTCTTAATCCGCAAACTATGAACGAATTATTTGAACACGAAATTGAAGGATGTTTTCTCTATTCACGTCATTGGAATCCAACAAATAAATATCTTGCAGAAGCACTTGCGAAGTTAGAAGATTCTGAAGCAGCAATTGTAACAGCATCGGGAATGGCTGCAATTAGTTGTGCAATTTTGCAATTATGCAGTGCTGGTGATGAGATAATTTCCAGCCGAACGATTTACGGCGGAACTTATGCTTTCTTTAAAAACTTTTTACCCAAATATGGAATTTCAGTTAAGTTTGTAAATCCTCAGGATCTAAATGTGGTAAAGAAAGCTATCACTAAAAAAACAAAAGTGATTTACTGCGAATCTGTTAGCAATCCTTTATTGGAAATTGCAGATATTCCAAAGTTATCACAAATTGCGAATCAGCATAACATAAAGTTAATGGTTGATAATACATTCAGTCCAATTATAATTTCTCCGATTCACTTAGGAGCGCACATAGTTGTTCATAGTTTAACCAAATTTATAAATGGTACAAGCGATTGCGTTGCTGGTTGTGTTTGCGGTACAAAGGAATTTATTTCACAATTAACTGATATAAACTCCGGCGCTGCTATGTTATTAGGTCCGGTTTTGGATAGTCATCGTGCAGCATCGATAATGAAAAACATTCACTCACTTCACATAAGAATTAAAAAGCATAGTGAAAATGCTCAATATCTTGCAGAGCATCTTGAGAAACTTGGGTGTAAAGTTTTTTACCCGGGACTTAAATCCCACAGCGGTAATAAACTTCTTAAAGAAATTATGAATGAAGGTTTTGGCTTTGGTGGTATGCTTGCAATTGATGCCGGAACAACAGAAAAAGCAAACGAACTTATGGCAAAAATGCAGCAGAATAAGGTTGGATATCTTGCAGTAAGTTTAGGTTACTTTAAAACTTTGTTCTCTTCGCCAGGACACAGTACCTCATCAGAAATTCCGGAAGAAGAAAGAAAAGCAATGGGTTTAAGTGAGGGACTTGTTCGTATTTCAATTGGATTGGACAACGATATCAAAAAAACTTATGAGCGAATTAAGAAATGTTTGAATGAAGTGGGATTGTGTAAGTGATTTTCGTAGGGCGGGAATCCTTTCCTGCCCTTTACTGTTGTGAAATCTATTGAATGATCTTAAAATTAAAAAATATTTATAAGAGACTTCTGAAAAATTAAAAATGTCATTCCCGTGAAAACGGGAATCCAGTGATTATGAGATAGATTCCCGCTTTCGCGAGAATGACAATCGGTAAGAAATATATTTTTCAGAAGTCTCTATAAATAAATCAGAATTGAATTATTTAGTAAAAGGTAAACTAAGATAGAGTTTACCCAAATCATTTAATTGCCCTGGATTGGGGCCAAACAAATAAGTGTATTTACTATCAGGTAAACTTCCCCTGCCGATAAACCATGCATATCTAAAAACATCAGAACATGTTTCACAAATATTTACCATCTCCACCATTTGAGCAGCTTGCTTCTGGTAAGAGTTTATTTGTGGATTCCAGTTTGCCATTTCGGTAATCCAAATTTTCTTACCATATTTTTGCAATCTATCAAGCTGCGCAGCAAGACCATAATCATACCAGTGAAAATTTAGGTAATCTATTTTAGGTACTCTGCCTCCATTTGCAGATTCATAAGCAGAATAAAAAGCATCAAGCCAAACAACTGGATCCGAGTAATTTGTCATTGTTCCCCAATTCATAGCAGGTCCTACGATGTATACTGTGCGATTCTGCGCAGCGAGATCATTAACTACTTGCTCGTATTTAATCCAATCTGCTGCAGCCTGAACAGGAGTGCGGTTTGCTTGATCAACAAGATTTGGCTCGTTCATAACTAGTAAGTATTTTATTTCAGGATGAGCAAGTATGAAATTTTTCACAAGAGTCATATCCGCTGTACTTGTGTTGCCACCCCATAACATTGGTATAAATTCCATTTCGTAAGTCGAGTAATAATTCGTTGGAGCACTTGTAGTATGGTTCCAATTGTACCACCAGGAAACTCCGTTTTTAAGAGTATCAAGATCGGCGGCATTCTTTAAATCGTAAGCAAGCCCTCGCTTAGGACTTTTAGTAATTTGTGGCGTTGGATCAGGTGGTTGAGTTGATGAGTCTTCTTTGTTACAACCAACTAATAATAAAATTATCATTGTGAAAACGAACAGTCTATAATTCATCAATATTCAAACGCTCCTCTATGCAACATTCATTTATAATATTTATTGGAAGTATACATTCATAATTATTCCGGTTTAAACAAAGCGCAAACTGCACCGGCAGGATCTTGTATTACACAATATCTTCCATAGCCAGACATATTTTTTGGCTCAACAATTATTTTGACTCCAAGTTGAATACACGATTCAGCACTCTTATCAACATCCTCAACCGTTATATAAATTAACCATTGCGGAGGAAGTTTTGCATTCGGTCCTCGTGAGTGACAAATTCCTGCTGCAACCTTATTACTTTCAGGAGCAATCATTGTGAAGTCATCATAATCACCCATTGATAAACCTTGGGGTATCCATCCAACTACTTTTGCATAAAAAACTTTTACTTCTTCTGCATTTGGAACGGTAAGATCGCACCAGGTTATTGAACCAACTTCGGGTTTTTGTTTTTCACTCATTTTTAGTTCGGGGTTATTTTAGGAATATTATAATAAACCAAAACGCAATTGTTAAAATAAAAACTCCCCAAAACGGAATGCTATTAATCCATTTAAATAATCCAATACCGATGCCAATAAACACTCCTACCATTAAATTATTAATTGCATAGCCGTAAAGCATTCCAACTAAAATACCTAAAGCTAAATCAATAGCTTTTAGTTGTATTTTTTTCTGAGCTATTAATTCTTGGTGTGTGTATTCCATAATTTCCTCAAATGATGTATCCAATACTTAAGAAAATTAATTGAAGAATACAATTAAATAAATAAATTTTTCTGGCGAAAAAGTTATTGCTAGTCAGAGTAATCTATCGAAAGTATTCTCCTCTGTCATATTGAGCTTGTCGAAATATGACTTCTGTGAGTAGTTTATAAAGTGTCATCATTCGACAGGCTCAGGATGACAATCAGATTACAATGATTTATACTTAAGAGTATTTAACAATTTATTTTGATATTTTTGAATTAACACTTCATCAACTAAAGGCAAACATGTTTTTAAAAGATCACAACAAAATCGCAATGATTCTTAAGGATCAAAAGATTGATTACAAACAATTAATTAAAAACGTAAATTCGTATTCATCTCTGCTTTCATCAGAAAACTTATCTAAGGTGGCAATTTTTTCTGAGAATCGATTTGAATGGGTTTATTCCTTTTATGCAATCCTACTAAAAAAAACTGTAGCTGTACCAATTGATTATTTATCTTCATCAGAGGATGTTGCCTTTGTCTTAAATGATTGCAAACCGGAAGTAATTTTTTATTCCGATGGAACTAAAGAAGTTTGTGAAAAAGCCATTGCACAGTTAAATCATAAAATTGAAAAAATAAATCTTGATGAAATTAAAATTGCAGAATCAAAAATAAACGCTTCATTTCCGGAACCAAATCCGAATGAAACTACTGTAATAATTTATACTTCCGGTACAACGGGCTCACCAAAAGGCGTAATGCTTTCTTATGATAATCTTCTTGTAAACATCGAAGCTGTAACAACTGATGTAAATGTTTATACAAGTGATGACCTTGTAATGGTTTTGCTTCCACTGCATCACATCTTTCCTTTGATGGGAACTTTGATAATTCCATTAAGTGTTGGCGGCACAATTGTATTCTCTCCATCATTGGCTTCCGAAGATATTATGGCAACACTGCAGCAAGGAATTACAATTATTATTGGTGTCCCGCGTTTGTACAATCTTATAAGAAAAGGAATTAGAGATAAAATTGATAAAAGTGCAGTTGCAAAACTTCTTTTCAAAATTGCAGCTAAGAAAAATTCTTTAAATTTCTCAAGAAAAATCTTCGGTTCTGTTCAAAAGAAGTTTGGCGGACATATTAAATATATGGTAAGCGGTGGAGCAGCATTGGACAAAGAAGTTGCTAAAGATTATTTAACACTTGGATTTGAAATCCTGGAAGGATTTGGAATGACCGAGTGCGCTCCGATGATTACCTTTACAAGACCGGGAAGAGTTTTACCTGGCTCGGCCGGAGAACCACTTAAAATAAATGAAGTAAAAGTTATTGATGGTGAAATTGTTAATCGCGGCAGAAATGTAATGCAAGGATATTACAACCGTCCCGAAGACACCACAGAAATACTTAAAGATGGTTGGCTTTACACAGGTGATTTGGGATATCTGGATGATGAAAATAGAATTTTTATAACAGGCAGAAAAAAAGAAATTATTGTTTTATCAAACGGTAAAAATATTAATCCTGAAGAGATTGAAAATAAAATTCAGAGTATGACTGAAGTGATAACTGAGATTGGAGTTTTTGAAAAATCAGATATGCTTCACGCAGTAATTTATCCTGATTATCAAACAGCAAAAGAACTTGGAATTGAAAATGTTGAAGAGATGCTGAAGTGGCAGGTGATTGATAAGTATAATCAATCCGTTACACCTTATAAAAAAGTAATGAAGTTTAGTTTGATTAAAGAACCCTTGCCGCGCACAAGATTATTAAAACTGAAAAGATTTTTGTTCCCGAAACTTGAAATGATTTCAAAAGAGAAATTAGAAAGCATCGTTGAACCTGATTTTCAGGAGTACGTTTTAATCAAAGAGTTTTTACAGCAGCTAAAGGAAATTGCTATTCATCCATCGGATCATCTTGAAATTGATTTAGGATTGGATTCGTTGGACAAAGTTAATCTTGGCGTCTACCTTGAATCCAATTTTGGAGTTAAGCTTACTGAGGCAGAACTGGTTGGATTTCCAAACATAGTTGAACTTGCAGAAAATATTAGAGGCAAAAAAACCAAATTAAGTGTTGAGGCAATCGATTGGGGAAAAATATTTAAAGAGCATCTCGATCTTGATCTTCCTAAAAGCTGGTTTACACATAACATTATGAAAAACGTTGCAAAAATTTTTCTTAAACTTTATTTCAGATTGAAAGGTGAAGGAATAGAAAACTTGCCGGATGGTCCATTTATTCTTGCACCAAATCATCAAAGCTTTTTTGATGGATTATTTGTTGCAGTATTTCTTAAAAATAAATTAATGAAACAAACTTACTTTTATGCAAAAGAAAAACATGTTAAAAATAAATTTTTAAAATTAGTTGCTGCCCAAAGTAATGTTATCGTTATGGATTTAAGTGATCTAAAAACATCGCTGCAAAAAATGGCAGAAGTTTTAAAACGTGGAAAAAATATTATAATATTTCCAGAAGGGACACGAACGCAAACAGGAGAGATTGGTGATTTCAAAAAAACATTTGCAATTCTTAGTCGTGAGCTTAATGTACCAATCGTTCCTGTGGCTATAAATGGAGCCTATGATGCACTTCCGCGAGGAACATATTTTCCTAAACCGTGGAAGAAAATTAAAGTAAAATTTTTAAAGCCAGTTTCACCTGAAAATCTTACTTATGATTCTTTAAAAGAAATTGTACAAAGTAAAGTTTCTGAGCAGTTAAAGAAAAAATAAAATTGTTATTCCCGTGAAAACGGGAATCTAAATTCCATATAACAAAATGGATTCCCACTTTCGTGGGAATGACAAAACAAATGGTTTGATAACATGCTGATTTGTCGTCAGTTTCTTAATTTAAAAGCGTTTCAAAATCGAATTGGTCATTTTTTAAAAACTCTATGAAAAAAATAGGCTTAATACTTATACTTATAATCATTTTGCCTATTGCATTTCTTTTAGTTAATGAACTTGGAAAGTTAAACGAGAACGAACAGGTTCTTGAACAAATCTATAACAATCAACTTCAAGCAATTCTTTTTTCAGTTAATCAGTATTCCGAAGATGTCGTTAGAACTACAGCTAATGCTATAATTACGGATGTTGAATCAAGCAAAGATAGAATTGCAGAAGATAAAAACTTTAATTTGTTATTAAATGAAAGCAGAAAGTTTACAATTCTTTTTGTTACTGATAGTGTTAACTCAAACAACATCAGGTTTTATTTTCGAAAAGAAGAAATCCAGCCTAACATTGATTCATTAGCAAGATTTTATCTGGATGTTTTATCAAAAAATATTGATTTAGTTAATAGACTCTATACATATCGTGAGCAAGGTTACCGAAAAATAGAACCAATAGTTTTGCCAAATTCAAATGATCAATCTTTATTAATCTTTACAGGTACGGTTAAAGATTCTAAAAGAATTTATGGTGCGGTAATTAATCCGCAGGATTTTATCACACAAATTTTATCATCCCGATTGCAGGAAGTTGCAAAAAATGAATTTGTAATTTCTGTTATCAATCCCAAAACGGGTTATCAATTTAATTCCACAAAAGATTTTGATAAGCGGCCAGTGCAGGCACAAAAAGCATTATGGATTTTTCCCAATTATAATCTTGGAATTTCTTTAGTTGGAAAATCAATTGAAGATTTAGTTACAGAACGTGCAATGAATAATTTAATACTGATAGGAATTTTGCTTTTAGTATTGGTTACCGCGGTGTGGTTTGTTTATCGTGCGGTTAAAAAGGAATTAGAACTCGCGCAGGCAAAAGCGGATTTTGTTTCTAATGTATCACATGAACTGCGAACTCCGCTTGCACTAATAAGTATGTTTGCAGAAACTCTTGAGATGGATCGAGTTAAAACTGAAGAGAAGAAAAAAGAATACTATTCAATCATCAGTCACGAATCAAATCGATTGGGAAGAATTGTTAATACAATTTTAAACTTCTCTAAGATGGAAGCAGGCAAGCGTAAGTTTAATTTTGCTGAAGAAGATTTGAATGAAGTAGTTATTCAGGTTTATCAGAGTTACAGCTATCATCTTTACAACAAAGGATTTGATTTTGAATACGAACCTGGAATTGATATTCCAAAAGTTATAATTGATCGTGAAGCTATATCTGAAGCGATTGTAAATCTTTTAGACAATGCAGTAAAATACTCGGGTGAAATAAAGTTTATAAAAATGGTAATCGGGAACGAGAATGATTCTGTCTTTATTGAAGTTTCAGATAAAGGAATTGGAATAGCAGAAGAAGATCAGCAAAAAGTTTTTGATAAGTTTTATCGCGTTTCATCAGGATTGGTGCATACAACTAAGGGGACAGGACTTGGACTTTCACTTGTAAAACAAATAATGGATGCACATAAAGGGGAAATCATCCTTAAAAGTAAGATTGGCGAGGGAAGTAGTTTTAAATTATTATTTTCAAAAAAATCTCAGTTAAATAATGGAGAGAAAAATGTCTAAGATTTTAGTCGTTGATGATGAACAAAATATGAGAACAGGATTAAAAGATAATCTTGAGTTTGAAAGTTACGATGTTGAAACTGCAAATGACGGCGAGCAGGGATTAAAAAAAATTCTTGAGAATAGTTATAACCTCATTATACTTGATGTAATGATGCCCAAGAAATCCGGGTTTGATGTCTGTAAAGAAGTTCGCAAAGCAGGAATTACAACTCCGATTATTTTACTTACAGCAAAAGGGGAAGAAATAGATAAAGTTGTTGGATTAGAACTCGGGGCTGATGATTATGTAACAAAACCATTCAGCTTACGCGAATTACTTGCAAGAGTAAAAGCAATTTTACGAAGAGGCGAAAACCTTGTTATGAATGAAGGAGAACGCGAAGTAAAAATTGGGAGACTTGAAGTTAATTTTAATGGTTACAAAGCAACATCGAAAAACAAAGATGTGCAGATGTCTCACAAAGAATTTGAAATACTTCATCACTTATGGAAACATCGCAACACAACTGTAAGCCGCGATGATTTGCTTACAGAGATTTGGGGTTATGATGAAAATCCCGCAACACGAACAGTAGATAATTTTATTTTAAAACTAAGACAAAAAGTTGAAGTTGATTCAAATCATCCGCAGATAATACTAACTGTGCACGGGATTGGATATAAGTTAGTGATATGAGTTTATATAATTTATAAGAGGAAAATAAACTTAAATATTTTAATAAATAATTATTTAGTAATCACAAATAAAGTTTTGGGTTTTATGAAATTACTTCTTCTTATATTTTTCTTTTTCATTATTCAACATCTTGATGGTAATTGTCAAAATATTCGAACGCTCGCTAAAATTAATCCAGATTCGAAGTTTACTGCTATAGTTGATGATGAAAATTGGGAAGGAGAATCTTCGCTGAGCTTTATTTCTGAAGACATCCAGTACTTATACTTTATTCCTTATTATAAAGACGATCATATTGCAGTAAAAATTAATTTCAATGGAATTGGCGAATATTTGCTTTTAGATTCTGCTGCTACTCTGGTTAAAACAATTGGCGGAGATGTTATAAGAGGAATCTATTATTCATCTGGAAATCCTGATGATAAGATTATAATAAGTAATTATAACGAACATGATGGATTTGTTGACGGATATTGTCATTTTACTTTTAATAGAGGTGCTTCCGTAATTAATGTAAATTCAAAATATTTCAGAGCATATTTTATTAATAAAAAATAAATTGCCTGGTCAGCCCTTGAATACACTTTTTAATTTATAAAAGTTTTATCTCACGGTTAGTTCACCTATCCGTGACAACTTTTTACAACTCCGTACACTTCCGTGACACCACTGACAATTCAATAAAGTACGTTTGTACTAGAAGCTTAGATGTACTTTTAATTTATTCACAGGAGGTACAAAATGAAAGCAGCTTTATTAAACAGTTCAAAGAAAGTTTACTTTGGATTGGTAGTCGTTTTATTCTTTGCTTTAATTGCAAACTCATTTGCTCAAAATCAAAGCACAAAGGATTTGGGGTTAAATAAAAATTCTTCACAAAGTTTAGTTATGGCAATTCATTCAGATAACATTGGGGTTAGAGAAAGTTCAATTTATCTTGTCGGTAAGTACAGAATATCAGATTTAGAAAACGAACTGATCTCACAATTAAAAGTTGAAAAAGATTCTGATATAAAAGTTCTGATTGGCTTAGCATTATTCAGAATGAATAGTGAAAAAGGAATGAAAGAATTGCAAATGCTTACATCAAAAGATGAAAATCCAAGAGTTAGAAAAATGAGCAATGCAATCTATAAAGAGTTTCTTGTTAATAATTCTAGCAGAACCGCGAATGTTGAGTAATGAGTAGCTTTAACAAAAATATTTTTTTTGTCACACTGAGCTTGTCGAAGTGTGACTTTTATTTAACACATGAACGTCATCCTTCGACAAGCTCAGGATGACATATGTTTTTAGGAGCTTATTTAATTTTTTTAGAAACATCTTCAACTTGTTTCCAAACCCGTATTAAATTTCCACCAAGAATTTTTTGAATATCTTCGTTGGAATATCCGCGTACTAAAAGTTCATAAACTAAATTCGGATATTTAGATACATCCTCTAATCCTATTGGTAATTCGCCGCCGGTACCGTTAAAATCTGAGCCAATGCCAACGTAATCAATTCCTACTAAATTTTTAACGTGATCAATATGATCTACAACATCTTTTACCGTTGCTTTGCCTAATGGATTTTCTTTCCAATAATTTTCTTCATACTGCCAGGCACTATCTGTTCCTTCACTAATATTATTTTGCTTTAAATGTTCCTTAATTATTACCTGACCATCAGAATATTGTTTATAAATGTCTTCTCTTAAGTAAAAGTTTGCAAAATTAATTTGAATAACTCCGTTATGCTTTGCTAATGTTTTAATCATTTCATCACTCATATTGCGCTCAAGTCCCGGAACAAAAAATCTGCAGCACGAATGCGATGCAATTACAGGAGCTTTACTAAGTTTTATAATATCATAAAAAGTGCTGTCGCTAACGTGAGAAACATCAACCATAATTCCTAAACGATTCATCTCACCCACAACTTTTTCGCCAAACGGACTTAAGCCATTCCATTTTTTTTCAGGATCATTAGCAGAATCACAAATATGATTCCATTTATAATGGGCAAGTGTTATGTAACGAATTCCTTTATCATAAAACTCGCTAAGATTTTTCAAATTATCTTCAATCGGTGAACCGTTTTCCATTCCCATTGTTAACAAAATTTTATTTTTATTAAGATTATCTTTTATTTCTGAAGTTGATTTGATTAAATAAAACTTATCCGGATAATCGTTTACCATTTTATAAACTAAGGATATCATTGAATCAGCTTTAACTTTTGATTTACCTGTTCCTTCCAAACTTGGTGAAGTATAAATTGACATAAATGCAAGATCAAGTCCGCCTTTAGTGGCTCGTGGATAATCGATTTCACCTTTGCTGAGTTGAGTCACATCAAACCATCCATCGTAAAGCCAATCGGGCAAATCTATATGTGTATCAGCAATCATAAAATCTTTGCA
>JAVHOU010000135.1:9795-17726 GCA_036170275.1 Ignavibacteriaceae bacterium | reverse complement strand
TGATGATGTTAATGATTTAATAATTTAGGTTTGCATTAGAAATCAATTAGAAAATATGAAAAGCACAAATATCTTTATCGTAATTTTTTTACTGTCGCTAATGCTAACGTTTAATGGCTGTTTTAAAAATCGCAATCAGTCTCAGCATAAAGGCGAAACAGAAAAGGTAGTCCTAAATTTATCAGGTAGATGGAAGTTTAGTCTTGGCGATGATATGAAATGGAAAGAAAAAACTTTTGATGATAATAATTGGGAAAAAATTAATGTTCCTTCGTCCTGGGAAAACCAGGGATTTCAGGGTTATGATGGTTATGCGTGGTACAGAACATCATTTAAATTAACTCCTGATGTTACTGCAAAAGATCTCTATCTTATTTTAGGATATGTTGATGACATTGATCAAACTTTTATCAATGGAAATTTAATTGGCATCTCCGGGGGATTTCCAAACAACTACAGAACAGCTTATAATGCATTCAGAAAATATTACATCCCAAAAGAATATTTAAATAACGATGGTGAAAACATTATTGCTGTCCGTGTTTATGATGCTGAACTTGACGGCGGAATACTGAGCGGAAGAATTGGGTTGTATACTTATGAAGGTGGATTTGAGCCTGATGTAAATTTAAGTGGAATATGGGATTTCAAAATTGGTGATGACTCATCGTTTCTAAAAAATAATACTATTGATTCTAATACCGATAAACTTATGGTTCCTGCAAACTGGGATGTTCAGGGTTATCAGGATTATGACGGTTTTGCCTGGTACAAAAAAACATTTTTTCTACCAAAAGATTTTGCTGGCGAAAGTATGATTTTATTTTTAGGTAAGATAGATGATATCGATCAAACATTTGTTAATAGTATTCTTGTCGGTTCTACCGGTAAATGGAATTTTGAAAAAACACCAACTGAGTTTAATAAAAATGATGAGTACAGTGTAACAAGAACTTATTCAGTTCCACAAAAACTTTTGAAATTTGGTGAAACTAATACCATTGCTGTTAGAGTTTATGATGGATTTAAAGAAGGCGGAATTTATGACGGACTTATCGGATTGTTTACCCAAAGCAATTACAAAAAATATTTTGGTAAAAAATAAAATTAATCGGTTTCAGCTTTTAACGTTTTATTTGCCTTATTGATTAAAAACAAATAAGAAATAATTATAGCAAAAGCTCCGAA
The DNA here is from genome assembly GCA_036170275.1 of Ignavibacteriaceae bacterium. Taxonomy (GTDB): domain Bacteria; phylum Bacteroidota; class Ignavibacteria; order Ignavibacteriales; family Ignavibacteriaceae; genus IGN3. The sequence continues at coordinate 16,538 of JAVHOU010000135.1, read as the reverse complement.
CAAAACATCTGAAGCAAAATGTGCACCAATAATAACTCGACTGGCACAAACTGCCAATGCCCAACTGATAATTAATCCTTTCAAAATGATTCTTTTGTAAAAAGGTTTATCAGTAAAAAACACAAATAATGCAATCAGCATAAAACCCATTGCTGCATGTCCGGAAGGAAAGGAATCATTTCCAGTAATACCCTTTGGGATGTACCAGGCAGAAAAATTTGAATAGGATTCTGCCAGGTTTCTAAAACGAACTCTGCCCCATAATATTTTTAATGGCTCAACAAAAAGTATATATCCATAAAAAAACATTTTAAAAGAGATTCTTGAAAACAAAATCGATTTCTTTGAAAACTTATATCGCTTTCTGAAAAGAAGTGATAAAAGAATGTTTAATAGAACTGCTGATAAGAAAAAATAATTTTGATTATTTAAAAACAATTCTGAATTATTAGCTATAGCGTATGACAAAGCCCAAAGAATATAAATTGTTATCAGCGATCCTATTGTAAGAAATAGAGCCGTAAATAATATTGTTTTTATGTTTGATGATTTTCGAAGAGTAATTATGTAAATGTGAATGCCTGTGAGAACTATTAATAATCCAGGAATATCACCAAATCTTTCCAGAAAAATTGCCCATGCGGAATTTGGATTGTACAGATTTATAGAAATCCAAAGATCAGTGGATTCTAATAAAAACGCCGCAACAATCCAGATAAAAATTAAATAGTATGCTATTGTTTTATTTGATCTCTTCTTCAAAAAAATCTTTTAACGTTTATAATAATTTAGTTAATGACTTTCAAAACAGCTAATCATTATTATTTCACAATTAATCATTACTATATTTCTGATAGAGAAATTATAAAGTATGAAAGGAATTAAAATGTCATTTAAATATTCAATTGCAGAAAATTTAAAGTTAGTTGATAAGGCGATTAAAAAACTTAATGATGAAAAAATTGTTGATAGAATCTGGAAAAAAGATTACACAGTATGGAACGATGATCCAGCGGAAATTTCAAACAGAATTGGCTGGCTTGATAGTGTTGATGTTACAAGCAAATCAATAACTGAAATCAATTTATTTGTTGATGGAGTTAGAGCAGCCGGTTATACAAACGCTTTGTTAATGGGAATGGGCGGATCATCGCTTGCACCGGAAGTTTTTAGATTAACGTTTGGAGTTAAAGAAGGATATTTGGATTTAGCAGTTCTTGATTCAACTCATCCTGAAGTTGTGATGAATTATGCAAAGAAATTTAATCCGGCAACAACTTTATATATTGTTTCAACAAAATCCGGCGGCACAATTGAAACTTTCTCTTTTATGAAATTCTTTTATAATTATGCTTTACACATTTTGGGGAAAAAGGAAGTTGGAAAACATTTTGTAGCAATCACTGATCCGGGAAGCGGGTTACAAAAAGTTGCAGAGGGATTAAATTTTAGAAAAATATTTCTTAACGATCCAAACATTGGCGGAAGATTTTCTGTGCTTTCATTATTTGGTATTGTTCCTGCTGCATTAGTTGGTGTCGATGTTGAAAAAATATTATCACTTTCAAAAGAAGAAACTTTACTTTGCAAAAATTCCGGTAAAGAAATTTCTAAAAACATTGCGGCAGTTATCGGAACAATTATAGGAGTTTTAGGAAAGCAGGGAAGAGACAAATTAACTTTTATTATCTCGCCAAAAATTTCTTACATCGGTGCATGGATTGAACAGTTAATTGCAGAAAGTACCGGCAAAATAGGAAAGGGAATTCTTCCTGTTGATTTAGAATCAGTTGAATCACCTGAGTATTACTCAAACGATAGATTATTTGTTTACATAAAATTAAAAGGCGATACAACTTATGATGAAAAAGTAAATCAATTAAAATCAAAAGGTTTCCCGATTCTTGAAATTGAACTCGATAATATTTATCAGCTTGGTTCGGAATTCTTCCGTTGGGAATTTGCAACAGCAGTAGCCGGCTGGGTGATGCAAATCCAACCTTACGATCAGCCAAATGTTGAGCAGGCGAAAATTGTTGCAAGACAAATGATGAAGGAGTATCAGGAAAAAGGAAAACTTCCTGAGCTTACTGCGGTAATAGAGGAAAAAGGTATAAAGGTTTATGGCGATGTAAAATCAAATTCAATCGATACAGTTATCTCATCATTCCTGAATGATTGCAGAGGTGGGAAAAATTATGTTTCTATTCAGGCTTATCTAACTCCAGATAAAGAAACCACAAAAGCTTTACAGAAACTCAGAACATCGATTCAGAAAAAATATAAAGTTGCAACCACACTTGGCTTTGGCCCAAGATTTCTGCACTCTACCGGACAACTTCACAAAGGTGATGCTGGCAACGGATATTTCATCCAATTTATTTCAAATAGTGAAGAAGATTTACCAATTCCAGAGAATCCCGGTGAAGAAAAATCATCAATCACTTTTGGAATGCTTCTAAAAGCTCAAGCTTTAGGAGATAGACAAGCTTTAATTGATAACAAGAGAAAAGTTGTTACGATAGATTTGGGAAATGATATTTTCAATTCTCTGTCAGAATTTAAAGGCTAATTTTTTTAGTGATAGAAATAGTCGTAAAATAAATAATAAACTCTCTTTACACCAATTTGACTTATACAATACTCTCTGACTACAAAGCAGATTTGCGACTTATTCTTTCCAAACAATGGGAATTCAGTTTTTTTAAATTAAATTATCACTGTTAAAATTTCAGAGTAATAGATTCAATGGTTTAGTTTTTTAACTAAAAAAATATAAGGAGGACTTATGTCCCCTGAAACAAAAATTAACCAAGCAAATTTGGATCTCCTCTTCAAGAATCATCCACTGCCAATGTGGATTTACGATATACAATCCCTTACCTTTCTCGAAGTAAATGATGCCGCTGTTAAAAAGTATGGCTACTCACAAAAAAAATTCCTTTCGATGACGCTTAAAGATATCAGACCCAAAGAAGATGTTGTACGATTGTTAAAAGATGTTTCAAAAAAACGTCCGGCACTTCAGCAATCCCATAATTGGCGGCACAAATTAAAGAGCGGGAAAATCATTGATGTTGAAATAACTTCTCACACAATAAAATATAACGGTCGTAAAGCCGTTCTGGTAACCGCAAAAGATATTACTGATCAAAAACGTGCAGAAGAGAAAATAAATAAATTAAACAGAGTTTATGCCGTTCTAAGCGATGTAAATCAAACGATTGTGCGCACAAAAAATGCAAAGGAATTATTTAAAGATGTATGCCGCATAGCTGTTGAAAAAGGCGGCTTTGCAATGGCGTGGATTGGAATGCTCGACAAAAATGATAACAAGGTAAAAGTAGCTTCATCAGCGGGTGTTACTAAAGATTACTTAAAAAAAATAAATATCGATTTGAATGATAAAAAGCGAGGCGGCGGACCAACTGGTTTAGCGGTTAAAACCGGTAAGCACGTTATATCAAATATTATTGAAAAAGATAAAAGAATGCTGCCGTGGAAGAAAGACGCAACCAAATATGGCTACCGGTCTTCCGCTTCATTTCCAATTAAAGTATTGGGTAAAGTTATTGGATCATTTTCTCTTTACTCATCGCAGGAATTATTTTTTGATGATGAGGAAATAAAATTGCTCGATGAAATGGTTATGGACTTATCCTTTGCTTTAGAATTTATTGAAGAAGAGAGAGAAAAAAGAGAGGCGGAAGAAAAACTTAAACTAACTCAGTTTGGAATTGATCATTCTCAAATAGCCGTATATCAAATCGATGATAAAGGGAATATACACTATGCCAACGAACAAGCGTGTAATAGTCTTGGCTATACTTATGATGAATTAACGAGTATGAGTGTGCTTGATATTGATCCGACCTTCTCATTAAAAAAATGGAGGGCACATAGAAAAAATATTCGAAAAAAAGGCTCAGGCATAATTGAAACTATCCACAAAAGAAAAGACGGCACAGAATTTTTTGTAGAAGTTTCTATAGACTTTATTGATTATGACGACAAAAATTTATCATTTTCTTTTGCAAAGGATATTACCAAACGCAAGCTAGCTGAGGAAGCGTTGTATGCTAAACAGAATAAACTGCGACTAATCTTTGAAACGATGACTGAAGGCATTGTTATTATTAATTCAAAAGAGGAATTCATCCAATGTAATTCGGCAGCCCTTTCAATTCTTAGCCTCACTGAAGATCAGTTAATGGGTCGAACAGCAACAGACCCTAAATGGAAGTCTTTTCGAGAAGATGGAACAGACTTTCCTTTCGAAGAGCAGCCTGCAATAGTCGCTCTTCGCACTGGAAAGGAAATGAGCGGTGTGATCCACCTTGAATTATCAAATGGAAATCATCGCTGGATTAACGTTAACGCCGTGCCCTACAACAGCAATGGTAATTCTATCGACGTAGAACCTATCGAGAGAAACGTATTAGTTACTTTTTCAGACATCACAGAGAGCCAGCATGCAGAAGAGACTTTGAAGGAATCTGAAATAAAATTCCGCACTGTTGTTGAAGAAGCTGTTGAAATTGTTTTTACGAATGATACCAAGGGTTATTTTACTTACGTAAATCCTGCGGGAATAAAATCGTCCGGCTATTCTTTAGATGAGTTAAAAAAGATAAAGTATATAGATTTAATCGAACCGGAATTTAAACAAAGAGTGAAACTCAATTATTTTAAACAGTATGCAGAGAAAAACCCGTTATCAACGATTGAATATCCTTTTCGTACAAAGTCGGGTGAAATCAAATGGTTTAATCAAAATGCACGTTTGATTATTGAAAACGACGAAGTAAAGGGATTCTATGTAATTGCAAGAGATGTAACGGAACGTCGAATAGCCGAAGAAGCCCTGCAGAAAAATGAAGCTGAGTTGCAAGTTATTCTCGAATCAACAGCGGACGGTATTTTAGCAGTTGATCAAAATGGCAAAGTTATCAAAACCAATAAACGATTTGTCGAGCTTTGGCAAATACCAGCAGCTATCCTTAATTCTGGTGATGATGAGGAATTATTAAATTTTGTAATAGATCAGTTGATTGACCCTGAGCAATTTTTAAATAAAGTACGCCAACTATATAACTCGATGGCTGAAGATTTGGATACACTCTCTTTTAAAGACGGACGAGTTTTTGAAAGGTTTTCTACTCCATTCATAATAGAAAATAAAATTAGTGGACGTGTATGGTCATTTAGAGATATTACTAAGCGCAAAAGTATGGAACTAGCTTTACAAAAAAGCAAAACTGAGTTAGAGGAATATTTCCAAAATGATATTTCAGCCGATTATGTAACATCACTTGAAGGAGAAATATTTAGTTGCAACGAAACATTTTTGAAGTTTTTCGGTTTTGAAGGAAAATCTGGTGCTAAGAAATTTAATATCACTCAATTATATCAAAATCCTGATGACAGAAAGGAGTTAATCCGGAAGATAATTGAAAATAAAAAAGTTGAAAATTATGAGGTGAATTTTATTTCAAAGGATGGAAAAATTTTAAATACAGTACTAAACGCTATCGGCATCTTTAATAATTCAGGCGAACTTATTAAAACAAGAGGTTATATTGTTGATATTACCGAACGCAAGTTGGCAGAAAAGAAGTTGCTGGAAAGTGAAAAGAAGTTCCGGTCAGTTTGGGAAAAAAGTACAGATGAGATGCGGATTACAAATGAAGAAGGAATTGTAATCTTGGTTAATGATGCATACTGCAAACTGGTGGAGAAACCGAAGGATGAAGTTGTAGAGAGGCCGATGTCTGTTATTCAGGATAAAACCAGGCAGACTGAAATTTTACTTAAACATAAGGAAAGATTCCATTCCCGGAATGTTCCCGGTTATTTAGAAAAAAAAATTACCCTCTGGAATGGTGATGAAAAATATCTAGAGCTATCAAATACTTTTTTAGAAATTGCGAATCAACCAGCATTATTATTAACTGTTTTTAGGGATGTTAGCGAGCGTAAACGCACAGAAGAAACATTGCGTGAAAGCGAGGAACGCTTCAGGAATCTTGTAGAAAACATAAATGAAGTCTTTTATATTACTGATAAAGAAGGTAGGATCAGATACTGCAGCCCAAATTTTACCACTGTTACAGGCTTTACACTAAAAGAAATTTCAGGCAATTCTTATTTACGATTGATTGCACCCATTGATCGCCGGATGGTAATAAATCATTATCTTGAACAAACAACAAAAGGCGTATCCGATACACAACTAATATTCAGGGTTCGTGGTAAAGATGGGAAAATTATATGGGTAGAACAAATTACCAATATAGTTCGCGATACATCCGGAAGCGTTGTTGAATATAGGAATGTTACCCGTGACATTACCGATCGCAAGCAGTCGGAGGAGGCTCTGCGGGAATCCAAGCAGGTTATCGAAGGAATTATCAACACGATACCCGTAAGGGTATTTTGGAAGGATAAGAATCTCGTTTACTTGGGCTGTAACACGGTCTTTGCGCGTGATGCGGGATTTGCCGATCCAAAGGAACTCATTGGGAAAGATGATTACCAGATGGGGTGGCGTGATCAGGCGGAATTGTATCGTAGTGATGACCGTCTTGTAATTGAGAGTGGTAGATCCAAGCTTCTCATCGAGGAAGCCCAGACAACCCCTGAAGGGAAGACCATTACACTTCTTACCAGCAAGATACCTCTTCGCGATTCTAAAGGGGAGATCACTGGCTTACTCGGAACATATATTGATATTACTGAGCGCA
>JAVHOU010000135.1:0-9695 GCA_036170275.1 Ignavibacteriaceae bacterium | reverse complement strand
TCCGGTTCCATCTGATAGGAACCGGTTTATTGAGCTTATTAAAAAGAATAAAAAAGTTGAAAGCTTTGAAGGTGAACTTGTATCACTTGACGGCAGGATTATTTATACATTAGAAAACACTATTGCTGAGTTTGATAATGCAAACGAATTGATCCAAATTAGAGGATACATTGTTGATATCACAAAAAGAAAGAAAGCAGAAGAAGAATTAAAAAAACTGTCAAGAGCAGTTGAACAAAGCCCAACTTCGGTCGTTATAACAAATCAAGATGGTGATATAGAATATGTAAATAAAAAGTTTTGTCAGGTAACGGGTTATTCTAAAGAAGATGTCCTTGGTAAAAATCCGCGTATTTTAAAATCCGGCTATCACGATAAAATTTTTTACGATAAATTTTGGAACCATATCCTATCTGGTAAAGATTGGAAAGGTGAGATGCGAAACAAAAAGAAAAATGGAGAATTATATTGGGAGTCCGTACTGATCTCGCCTTTAATAAACAAGGAAGGAGACATAACGCATTTTGTTGCTGTAAAAGAAGATATTACCGAACGCAAAAAAGCGGAAGAAGAAATCGTTCTGTTAGCGAATGCTCTCAAAAGCGTCAGTGAGTGCGTAAGTATAACAGATATAGAAGACAAAATTATTTTTGTTAATCAATCATTTGCGAAAACTTATGGTTATAGCGAAGCTGAATTGATAGGAAAACATATCAGTAATTTTCGTTCGCCGAACAATCCGCAAAAATTAGTTGATGAAATATTACCCTCAACATTACGTGGCGGATGGCAGGGTGAATTGTGGAACGAAAGAAAAGACGGAAGTAAGTTCCTTATTTATCTTTCTACAAGAGTTATTAACGATAAAGATGGTAAACCTTTCGGGCTAATTGGAATTGCATCGGATATTACCGAGCGAAAGGCTGCTGAGAAAGAATTGATCAAAGCTAAAGAATTAGCAGATCAATCAAATAAATTAAAAGATGCTTTTATTGCTAATATGTCCCACGAAATAAGAACTCCTTTGAACGGAATTTTAGGACTAACAAGTATAATAAAAGATATGTATGCTGAGCATATGAAAGAAGGTGATGAAGAATTATTTGCAGGAATTGATCATTCGAGCAAACGTATAATAAGAACAGTCGATATGATATTGAATTATTCTCGTATCCAGACTGGGGAGTTTCCTGTAAGTCCTAGAAAAATAGAACTATCTTCAATCTGTGAAAATTTAGTTAAAGAATTTACAACTGCAGCTAAAAGTAAATTGCTTGAACTATCATTCGAAAACAAGTGCGGTAAAACGACGACAATATTTGGCGATGAATATTCTATAACGCATGCAATTTCCAATTTGATGGATAATGCTATTAAATATACATCAAAAGGTTTTATTGATGTTATTCTTTATAACGGAAAAAATGATGAACTTTTGCTTGATATAAAAGACAGTGGAATTGGAATAAGCGAAGATTATATCCAGCACATCTATGAACCATATACACAAGAACAAATAGGATACGGGCGCGCTTATCAAGGTGTTGGACTTGGACTTTCAATGGTTAAAAAGTTTTTGAATTTGAATAATGCAAACATTTCCGTAGAAAGAAAGAAAGGGAAAGGCACCACATTTACCATTAATTTCGAAAAATCCTTACAACGTTCAGCAGGAAAAATAATCGAAGAAAAAATTGATAGAATTATTGGTAAGCCAGTAACACAAAACAAGCTATTAGTGCTAATAGTTGAAGATGATGTATTCAACCAAATAACAATAAAAAGATTTATTGAGGACAGTTATAATACAATTAACAGTGATTCCTCAGAAGGAGCGATTGAATTACTAAAAGACAATAAAGTTGATTTGATCCTGATGGATATTTCAATTAAAGGAAGTAAGAACGGATTGGAATTAACAGAAGAATTAAAAGCTTCAAAGGAATATTCCCATATTCCGGTAGTAGCGATTACTGCACACGCTTTTGATAAAGACCGGCAGAATGCATTAGAAGCCGGCTGCGATGATTATTTATCAAAACCGTTCTCAAAAAGTTTATTTCTTGATACAATTGGTAAGTTTGTTTAAGTGTTGATTTATTATGATTTGATGTCGCATTTTCAGCAATATTAATTTGAATTTTAATTACTAAGCACTTATGATTAAAACTTCTTATTTATAGAATTAAATACAAGGACATTCTAATATGCCTAATACAAAAAACAAATCCCGAAAAAAAATCCTTATCGTTGAAGACGATAAAGTAAATAGAAAAATAATGGATATGCAACTCGGAAAATATTATCAGGTTGACCTTGCCAAAGATGGGGAAGAAGCACTAGAATTATTTTCACAAGGCGCTTATGGTCTTATTTTAATGGATATAAATCTTGGGGTTGGAATAAATGGGATTGAAGTGATGAAGAAAATTCGGGAATCTGATAAAGGTAAAACAATACCTGTTATAGCAATTACTGCTTATTCAAATTTTGGTGATAAGGAAATATTTTTATCCACGGGTTTTGATAATTATATATCCAAGCCTTATCGATCTGATGAATTATTAAAATGTGTAATGGATACATTAAATATTTATAGTGATTAGAATTCTTAGTTTCTGAGATAAAAAAATACTTTTTATTTTTTAATTATTATAGATTTGATTTTCACATCATAAATATATCATTCTCTGATTCTTATCTATGTCGTTTGATATTTTAACCAATCAAGTTCAAGGTATTTAATTTAAGGTCAAGAGTTTAACTATAACCTAAACCAAATTTTATTTATATTCGCATCCGTTATGTACAAAAATAAAAACTATTAGCTCGTCAGTTAAACTTCATCCAGGCTTTGTAAGCAAGCCAATTATTTTATTTATCCCGAAAAATTAGAAATTAAAAAAAATTATAATGAGTATTATTAAAGAAATTAAAAACAGAAAAACATTTGCAATTATAAGTCATCCTGATGCAGGAAAAACTACGCTGACAGAAAAATTACTTTTGTTCAGTGGAGCTATACAAATTGCGGGTGCAGTTAAATCAAATAAGATTAGAAAAACTGCTACTTCAGATTTTCAAGAGATCGAAAAGCAAAGAGGAATATCGGTCTCCACATCTGTGCTGAGCTTTAAATATAATGGTATAAACATAAATCTTCTTGATACTCCAGGTCATAAAGATTTTGCTGAAGATACATATCGCACATTAACTGCTGTTGATAGTGTTATTCTTGTTATTGATTGTGTAAAAGGAGTTGAAGAGCAGACAGAAAAACTGATGAATGTATGCAGAATGCGCAACACTCCTGTAATAGTTTTCATAAATAAACTTGATCGCGAAGGTAAAAATCCGATTGAGCTGCTTGATGAAATTGAAAGCAAACTTAATATCAAGGTTCGCCCTTTAAGTTATCCAATGGGAATAGGTGTTAGCTTTAGAGGAGTGTACAATCTTTATGAAAATTCTTTTTCTTTCTTTAAAGCAAACAAGCAAAGAATTGAAGATGAAATTGAAAAGTTTAATGGAGTAGATGATCCTAAATTAGTTGAATGGTTTGGTGATGATGCATTAAAGTTAAAGAACGATATTGAACTTATTCGCGGCGCTTATGATGATTTTAAAATTAAGAATTATCTAGATGGAATTACGGCACCGGTTTTCTTTGGCAGTGCGATAAACAATTTTGGTATAAAAGAGTTACTAGATACTTTTGTTGAAATTGCACCTCAGCCTCTTCCCAGAGAAACTACTAAAGGAATGATTGAACCGGAAGATGAAAAATTTTCAGGATTTGTATTTAAGATTCATGCTAACCTTGATCCCAGGCATCGCAACCGAATTGCATTCCTTCGTGTGTGTTCCGGCAAGTTTGAGAGAAATACATTTTATCATCACGTAAGACTTAACCGAGATATTAAGTTCCCAAATCCAGCGTCGTTTATGGCACAGGATAGAACAACTATTGAAGAAGCTTTTCCCGGTGATGTGATTGGTCTTTACGACGCAGGCAATTTTAAGATTGGAGATACACTTACCGAAGGTGAAAATTTTATGTATAAAGGTATTCCAACTTTTTCACCGGAAATTTTTAAAGAACTTCATCTTGAAGACCCATTTAAATCAAAACAATTGAATAAGGGAATATTACAACTTACCGATGAAGGACTTGCACAAGTATTTATTCAGAATAACGGAAGCAGAAAAGTGGTTGGTACAGTTGGTGATCTTCAGTTTGATGTACTTGAATATAGATTGCTTAACGAATATGGTGCGGCTTGTCGTTTCCGTCCTTTAAATTTTTATAAAGCCTGCTGGGTTGTGTATGATAAGGAAGAGGATATAAGCGAGTTGATGAGGATTCGTTCACACAATTTGTTTTTAGATAAACATAATAAATTGGTTTACCTTGCTGAATCTCAATACTCAATTGCAAGTGCGCAAGAAAAAAATCCTAAAGCAAAATTTTTATTTAGTGTTGAACACAATACGCAAACGCATGAACTTGAGGATTAATAATTCTTTCAGTCATTGCGATCCAGATGAAATCGGGAGAAGCAATCTGTAGTAGTGAAATACGTGTGATCACTTCACTCCGATGAATCGGAGTTCGTGATGACATGCCAATAACTTATTCATAATAATCAATCTTGCAGCCGCAGCCATCCCATTTGCGCTCGTAAAAGTCTAATCGCTCTTGAATAAATTTATCTGCATCTTCAATTGAATTCATCCGCCTGATAATAATTTCTTTTTTAAAAGTAACTTCCTGAACGAAGAGATTATTCCCATATTTAATTAATCTAATAAAATCAGAAAGATGTGTGTCTTCTGTACGGATTATTTCGGAATTTTCTAATACTGATTTGAGATCATCTTCTTCTATGATCAGATAATTTGAGTTTAATGCTTTGTTAAAAATTTCTTTTGCTTCCATAAATCGCCAAAATATTTTATCCGTTTGATGAATTTCAATTTGAATGGATGCAACTTGAAGTGCTGCGATTATTGAGAGTTTATTAATAATACCGGACAAGGGGCATTGTTCAACACTCTTTCAACGCGTGGACCTATATAAAGTTTTTCAGAGCCTGGTCTTATATCTGTTCCCAAAACAATAAGATCAAAATTCTTTTCCTTAGCAGTTTCAAGAATAGTTGTTTCAACATCTACCCCTACCTCAACTTCTACAAAAGTGTTTACAGACAAAGACTCACCAAGGTTTTTCAATTCTTCTACAGTTTGAAATGCGAACATAAATTGTCTTTCTTTAATGCTTCCTTCAAGATCAAGCTGATAAACATCTTTTTTCTCTTCGATAACTTTAAGTATATGAACCTCGTGTGAATTATCGGAAGCTAGTGCAAATGCAACCTGTGCTGCACGTCTTGCTGCAAGACTGCCGTTTGTTGGCACCAATATTCGTTTTGGTTCCCAGTTATCATGATGTAATCCACTTTGAACAACAATACTAATACAAGGCGATAGACGAACGATATTATCAACAACAGAATTAAAAATCATTCCACCGTGTTTATCTTTTTCAGTCGCACCGATTAAAATTAAATCATAACTTTTTCCAGCTTCATCAAGAATACTTTCAACGGGATTAGATGAGATAATTATTTTTTTTGTTATAGATATATTTGGAAACAACTTTTCAAGATCATCTAAAAATAGTGCACACTCATTTTTATTCTGGGAATTTGTAACAGTTAATAAAGTTAAGTTTAGTTCTCGTTTTACAGCAAGTCTATTAATTATTTTAGCTTCAATTAATTTTTTTTCAATATCATCTCTTTTTCTTACGGGTAAAAGAACCCGGTGAATAGATGATATAATATTATCTTTTAAAATATCTTCCTGTTTTAATCTTTCAAGTTCTTCTTCCTTTGGAATTACTTTTTTAAGAGTAAAACGTAGCATAAAAGGAGCAAGTACTGATGTTACCACCGCCATAATTACTATAAGAGAAAAAATTTCCTTTGAAATAATATTAAATGAAATTCCAATTGTAGCAATAATGATTTGTATTGCTCCTCGTGCATTTAATCCGGCTCCAAAAGATAACGCAGTCCAGTGATCGCTTTTTCCAAACCAACGTGCGCCAATGTATGCACCGGCTACTTTGCTTATTGTTGCTACTAAAATTAATCCAATTCCTATTAATAGAAGCTCGGAATTTAATAATGGGGTAAGGTTTACTTTTAATCCGGCGGTTGCAAAAAATATTGGTGCAAAAATTCCAAAAGTAATACTTTCAAGTCTATCGATTGATTCATCCGGAATTGAAGGGATTCGTGAAAAAATTATTCCTGCTACAAAAGCACCGAGTACCGCTTCAAGTTTTAATGATTGGGCTACTGCCCCGAATCCCAAACTAAAAAGTAAAAGTATAGTTAAAAATTTATAATTGCTTTTAATCGAATTTTGAGCGAAGCTAATTGTTTTAACCGCTATCCATTTACCTGCAATAAAACTCACTGATAAAAACAGTACAATCTTTCCAACAGAGAATAATACATTTTGTACTGTTACAACACCGAATTCAATCAATCCTAAAACAATTGATAGTAATATCCACGCAGCTGTGTCGTCAATCATTCCGGCGGCAATTGTAATTTGTCCAACATCTCTGCGAATTAAGTTAAGATCAATTAATACTTTTGCGATAACTGGAATTGCAGAAACTGAAATTGCTGTTGCAAGGAATAATGAAAAAACTATCCGCTGTGTAGGATCAACTAGTAACGAATCCGGAATTAGAAAGCAAAATGCAAATCCTAATACTAATGGCAGTATTAAACCGCCGAGCGCTGTTCCAAATGCACTTTTTGCATGATGTTTGATTAATGCAAGGTCAGTTTCAAGTCCTGTAATAAGTAGTAAAAGCATTGCACCCAGCAAACTAACCACTTCAATCAAATTAGTTCCGTTTGTTGATTGTACTATCATCAAATCAGAAAAAACCGGAATCGCACCAAGCAATGATGGACCCAAAACAACTCCGGCAAGAATTTCACCAACAACAGTGGGCTGACCCATTCGTTGGAATAATTCTCCGAATACACGTGCAAAAAGAAGTAATAAAAAAAGTTGGAAAAGAAGAATTAAAATGTCGTTATGTAATGTGGCTGCTAACATCAAATTTATAGTTTGTGCGAAGATTTATTATTGGATATAAATTGATTTTTACGCCGCAAAGTAATGAAAAGATTGTTTAGAATAAATGTCTGTGATAAAGTGAACATATAAACTTTTAATAACATTAGAAGTATTTATCATAAGAATGATTTGAGCTATATTGCAACTAAAATATAATCGATCTGATAATAAATAATTCATCAAAATGGATAAAAAATACCTCGTATTAAATATCGAGCAAGATTATAGAATTGATCTGGAAAATCTTCCATGGGATACTCCATTGATTGAGTGGAATGATAAGCAGGTGAAATTTCTTGAAATCAGAAAAGGGATTTCAAAGCATACAGTTAGATTTATCAAAACAAAAAATTTTGCTTTTGCGATTAAACAAACAAACCCAATTAGTGCATACTTTGAAAGTGAAACTTTTTCCGAGTTGCTTCAGAAAGGAATACATACTCTAATTCCTGCCGGATATATTTTTTATAAAAAGAATTTGTTTGAAACTAATTTTAGCGAAAAAGAAAGTCTTGCATTTATTGTAACGATACTTGAAGCCAAATCGATTCCGCATTCTATTTTATTCAAGTGGGATTTTTCTAATGAAAGTAGAAAAACTATTTACAAGGCTGCTGCAGAACTGTTAGCTGTACTTCATCATAATAATATTTTTTGGGGTGATGCTTCACTTTCCAATATTCTTATTAAGTTTTTTAAATCAAAAGATGATCGCGGAAAATCGCAAACCGAATTAAAAGCATTTTTATCTGATTCTGAAACAATTCAAATCCTAAAAGAGATTTCTGATAATCATATTAAGAAAGATATTAAGTGTTTTTATGATTCGATGACGGCAATCAGTAAAGATTTTCCAAAAGATGATAAAAGCAAAAGTGATATTGATTTAAGCGAAGATAAAAAATACTTCAAGCAAGAATATAAAAATCATTTTGAGTTGTTAAATAAAATTGTAGAGTTTGAAAAGAAAACCGGACTTGAAATTCAAAAGCATTTTTTCAAAATCACAGATCAATATTCTATTGATTCAATACTAAAACAGATTGAAGAACATAAATGGTATTTAAGTGAAAAAAGTGGATACGAAATAGATATTACTTTTGCCGCAAATGATTGGATAGAAAAAATTTACAAGCCAATTATCAGGGAGTTTAATAAACTTAAAATATTCGATTACTTTCCAAACACTAATTCGGTTAAACTTTATACAGATATTATGGCTCACAAGTATTATTTGAGTTTAGAAAAAGGGGAAGATGTTGGAATTTATTCGGCTATTAGAAGTTATAGCATAAAACATTCTGATAAAGAAGAATCCCTACTTTCCAAATTGATTGATCAATTATTAAAACGTCTCACTAAGATTGTTCCGCCCAATTACAATTTATAATTTCTTTAATTCGTGAAAAATTAGTGTGAATTCTTCCAAAGGAATGACTTTGTCAGTGGCAAATACTTCGCCACGAATTAGCACAAATTACCACTAATTTCAATTCAAACAGCCATTTAGATCATCTTTAAAAACAAATAATAAAAAATTTGGAAATAATTTTAAATAATAAGGAGACTTCTAATAACTACAATAGTTGATGTTTTGGAAGAGAAATTTTAGATTCAGAGGCACTCCGTTCCGCCACAATACGTGCCTCTGAATCAATCCTTTTCCTTCTACTATTAAACTCTCCCATTATTTTGGGTAGCAATATATCCTTCTTTCAGTTGATACTCGCACAGCAAACTTTCTTTAGCTGTTAAAAGTATCTGCTCACTCAGCTTGGGAGAAAGTTCATATGAGTTTTTTAATTCCCAGATGAACTCTCCCTCGCTGCTTTTGATTTGTCTGCGTGCTAATTCTGTTCTTCTTAGTTCCATTTTTCTCCTCAGTCTTTTTGTTAAATTTAACTACCTGAGGGGACATTTGGCACTATTTCATCAAACTCATCTTCATAGTTTTTACAAACTGATTTGTATTTATTCTATACAGATAAATACCGGATGCAAGGTTGCTTGCGTCGAAATTGACCGAGTATTTTCCAGCCAGTTTATAATCGTTTAGAAGTGTAGCTACCTTTTCACCAAGCAGGTTAAATACTTCTAAACTTACTATTCCATCTTTAGCTACCGAGAAGTTTATGGATGTTGTTGGATTAAATGGGTTTGGATAATTCTGTCCCAACGAAAATTCTACCGGAGGTATTATTAAAACCTCTACTATTTTTGAATATGCAAATGTTCCATCATTATCAATTTGTTTGAGGCGGTAAAAAAGAGTGAGAGTATGAGTAAGATCAAGATTATCTGAGAATGAATATTCTTTTATTGAATTACTATTGCCATGTCCCTGCACAAAACCGAGCGTTTCCCAACTCGCACTAAGCGATAGCGAAGTGCCTTCTTCACTTTTCAATCTGCGTTCTACATTGAATCCATAATTATTCACTTCGGTAGCCGTCTGCCATTTTAGATTTACAGTTCTATTTTGAACTAAAGCGGTAAAAGAAGTCAGCTCTACGGGAAGCGGTTGGTTT
>JAVHOU010000134.1:0-14693 GCA_036170275.1 Ignavibacteriaceae bacterium | reverse complement strand
AACAAATGATCATTAATAATCTTGATAAAAAAGTTATTAATGTAGATAAGGATTTGACAAGTACTGGTGGCACTGCAGTAGATGTGGTTCAAAACATTCCTTCAGTAAATGTTGATGTTGATGGAAATGTAAGTTTCCGTGGTAATCAAAATTTAACGATTCTAATTGATGGAAAACCTAGTGCTCTTTTGGGAATGAGCAACAGCGATATTCTTGCAAGTCTTCCTGCAAGTTCAATTGAATCTGTTGAACTCGTAACAAATCCTTCCGCAAGATATGATCCTGATGGTACTGCGGGAATTTTAAACTTCATTCTAAAGAAAAAGTTAGATGGAGGAGTGAATGGAAATATTTCCCTTACAGCTGGAACACGTGATAAATATAACGGATCAATTAATCTAAATTACAAACTACCTGGATTTAATTTTTTTACTTCCTATGACACCAGATTAAGCAGAATGGAAAATGACGGAAATTCTTTTCGGACAAGTACATTAAATAATTCAACTTCGTATCTCAGGCAAGCAAATAATGGATTATTTGATTTTGGATCTAATAATTTAACCGCAGGTTTGGATTATATGCCGGATGATTTTAACACGTTTACGTTTTCATATCGTTATAGAAAATTTGGATTCGACTCGGATAATCTTGTTAAAAACACCAACTTGAATTCGTTAAATGAAATATCTAATTACTTTGAACGCTCAAGTGTTGCTGACAGAAATATGAGATCAAATAATTTTACATTAAGCTATAAAAAAATTTTTCAAACAAAAGGGCAGGAACTTACTTCTGATGTGATTTACGGTGATAATAAAATGGATCGTAATGAAAAAATTGTTCAAACAAACTTTAATCCGGATCTTACTCCAAGCACTGATCCTGCATTGCTTCAAAGAGGATTATCAAATAACACCAACAAGCAATGGACAATTCAGTCGAATTATGTAAATCCTATTGAAGGTTTTGGAAGAATTGAAACGGGTTTTAAAATATCTCTTAAGGATTTAAATTCATTAAATGATTATCAAAATTTTGATTACAACACTTCAAATTGGATTGCTAATCCTTTAAGAAAAACGGACTTCGATTACAAAGAAAAGTTGTATGCTTTATATGGAATTTATTCAAATGTTATCGGCAGTTTTCAGTTCCAAATTGGTTTGCGTGCGGAACAGGCTAATGTTGATGGCTTTGAAGCTGCATCAACAACATCTTTTAACAAAAACTATTTTGCTTTATATCCAACTGTCCATTTGGTTCAACCTCTACCTAATGATCAGGAAATTCAACTAAGCTATAGCAGAAGGGTTGAACGACCTAATAACAGGGAACTTAATCCTTATGTTGATCGTTCGGACTCTTTATATATTCAATATGGTAATCCGGAATTAAACCCTGAATTCATTAATTCTATCGAATTAGGATATTCTAAATTCTTTGGAAAAACTTCTCTCACGTCATCAGTTTTTTATAAAATTACAAATGATGCTATATCTAATTTTACAATTTTGAATGTGGATGGTATTACAGAAACAACCTGGAGAAATCTTGCAAAAAATTCTTCTTATGGAATTGAATTAACTGCATCTCATCCACTGTTCGACTGGTTAAGACTGAACGGAAGTTTCTCATATTTCAATACAAAGTTTGAAGGGCAAAATCTATCAACGAACGATTATAGCTGGCTTGGCAAACTGAATACAACATTTATGTTTTCAAAAGATTTTAATGTTCAGGTTAATGCAAATTATAATTCGCCAATCGTAACCGTTCAGGGTAAGATACAAGAAATGTTCTCCACTGACTTTGCAGTTAAAAAAGATTTTATGGATGGACAGCTTTCAGTAACATTTAGAGTCAGTGATATTTTCAATACCAGAAAAATGAATTCAGAAACATTTGGTACTAATTTCTTTACAACATCTTATAGAAAAATGGAATCTCGTGTTGCTTATTTAGGAATCTCCTATCGTTTAAATCCAGGAAATGGAAACAAAGAAAAAGATAAGCGTACACAAAATGAAGAGGGAACGGACGAGTTTTAGTCAGTATTCACATTTCAAATTAAACCTATGAGGAGGTTACTTACATTTTTCATAAGCTAACTAAAACGGATTGCAACCTCGAAGGTTTCTAAATAAGAGTCATGCCGTCCGTAGATTGACGGATTGATCCGACATCTATTTTTCTTTTCTTGCTATACTCAAAAGTTTTTCTGCAGCCAATGTTGGCGTGATTTTATCTTTAGTGATTTCTTCTTTTAATGTTGTGATAGCTTTCTGAACTTTTTCATTGTTGTAAAATTCATCACGCAAAGAATCTTCTATCATTCTAAAAACCCATTCTATAGATTGATCTTTTCTTCTTTGATCAAACACGGTCGATTCTTTTACAATCTTCTCAAACTTCTTTATCACTTCCCATAATTCAGAAATTCCTTTTCCAGTTAAAGCCGAAACTGTAAATGCCTGGGTAATCCAACCTTTTGTTGCTGGTTGAAGATAGTGAAGTGCATTGTTGTAATCAGATCTTGCAATGTTTGCTTTCTTTTCATTATCACCATCAGCTTTGTTGATAAGAATGGCATCAGTCAATTCCATTATGCCGCGTTTGATTCCTTGCAATTCATCTCCGCCGCCGGCAATTAAAACAAGCAAAAAGAAATCAACCATAGAACGAACAGTAACTTCACTTTGTCCGACACCAACTGTCTCGATAAGAATAATATCAAACCCAGCAGCTTCACAAACTGTAATTGTCTCACGACTTTTTCTTGTAACTCCACCAAGTGTTCCCCCAGATGGCGAGGGGCGAATAAAACAATTTTTTTCTTTAGAAAGATTTTCCATTCTCGTTTTATCACCAAGAATACTTCCTTTGTTTACAGTACTGCTCGGATCCACAGTAAGTACTGCAACTTTGTGTCCTTGTTTAATAAGATACATTCCAAGTGATTCAATCAATGTACTTTTGCCGGCACCAGGAACACCAGTAATTCCAATTCGTAATGATTTTCCGGAATAGGGAAGCAGCTTCTTTAAAACTTCCTGTGCAGTATCGTGATGAGTTGGATTGTTACTTTCAATTAATGTTATCGCACGAGCTAAAATATTTCTATCAAACTTTAAAACACCATTAACATAATCATCAGCAGAAAGATTTTTTCGCTTCAAATCATTATCCTTCTTGCTTGAACTTAAACCTGAACTTGAACTCTTCACGCCTTTCACAACTCGCACAGCAAACTCTTCTCCCGCATTTTCTGGTGTCCAATCAGGTTTGTAAGTATTTGGTTTTTGTTTTTTCATTATCACTTCGGTTCTTTTACAAGGTAAAAATAATGAAATTACCTTGAAATAGAACCAGGCTTGGGAAATAGTTGGAAGTTGTGTTAATGAATCGTTTACAAGGTAAGTATAATGAATCTACCTTGTATTTGATTCAAGAATCTTATTTACTGCCAATGAGTTAGATTGGCAGAAGATTAGATCCAAATGGTTTGCAAGGTAAATCTTGCAACTCTATCTTGGATTTAGCGCGGATTGAAAATAACAATTTTATCTTTCCCATATTGGGAACTTTTACTATATTAGAAGTGAAATGTTATGAGAATAATTTCTAGAACAACACTTGTTGGATTTTGGAAGAGATTTCCAGACGCCGAACAACCATTAAAATCCTGGTTTGATGAAGTTCGTATTGCTATATGGAGTTCACCCAATGAATTGAAAAAGCAGTATCGTAATGCTTCAATCATTACAAACAAAAGGGTCGTATTTAATATTAAGGGTAATTCATACCGACTTATTGTTGATGTTGAATATAAAATAGGTATCATCTTTATTGTATGGATTGGATCGCACAAGGAATATGATAAAATAAATGCAAAGGAAATAAGTTATGTTAAAACCGATTAGAACAAAAAAAGACTACACTGCTGCTCTTAAAAGAATTTATGAGCTGATGCAAATTGATCTGAAAATAGATTCTGATGAGTATAATGAACTTGATTTACTTACAATTCTTGTCGAAAAATACGAAGAGAAAAATTATCCTATTAATTTGCCGGACCCTGTTGAAGCAATTAAATTCAGATTGGAACAATTAAATCTTGATACTACTGCACTTGCAAACATACTTGGTTCTAAAAGCAGAGCATCTGAAATTTTAAACAGAAAAAGAAAACTTAGTATTGCAATGATTCGCACTTTACACGATAAATTAAAAATTCCTGCTTCATCTTTGATTGGTGAGTATTAATAGCGGTAAGGCCAATCCGGAATAGGCTTTGGCAAAAGAAACGTTTTTCTTATAAAGAGTTTTTACCTCTATTGTCCGGACATTGTCCAGACACTGTCTGGCAATTCTTCTTCTAACATAGTGCAGACACTGTCTGCACAATCTATTAACAACCCTTTAGTTAAAAACATTTCGCAGACACCGTCTGCGATTTCCGAGATGTTGTCTCGGAATTTTGATTTGGGAAAATCCGCTACATCATCACGGATATTAAACAATGAGTTTATTAACAACCGCTTCCCTTCGTCCTGGTTTTATTATGTGATGCTTATATGAAAGATTTTATAACAAGTAAAAAATGAAATGAATGCTCAATAAAGAATTTGATATTTAATATTAGAAGCAGAAATTCGCTGTATTTGTTTAACAAAAATGTCTATTGCGAAAATAGAAAATTCCAATTCAATTCATTATTTTTATTTGAACCTATTTCTATAATAATTACACTCCTTTCTTTTCGTTTGCCTTTGTTTGCGGGAGTGCAAGTTGGTTTATGCAAAAACTTTTTGAAGATTTAAAAAATTATATGCAAGAACCCAAATCCAACGAACGTACTTTTCAAGGTATTCTCTGGAATACAGTAAACAAAATTCTTGATGAAGATACTTCAATCTCTTTCAGCAGAGTTACTCAAGAACAAAACATTGGTGTTGGTGAAGCGCGTTTTGCTGATGGATTGCTCTTTTCAAGAACGGATAGTTCTAAAGTAATTTTACTTGAGTTGAAAGATTCGAGCTGGGATGCTACAGATGAAGGTCTTGTTTATCCTGCAATGATGAAAGCCTTTAATAAAGGTTACAAGTATTTTGTTACTGGTACACCTCGACAACTTGTTATTTTTGAAACTTTCAAAGAAGGCACACTCCTTAACGATAGAAAACTTAAAGTTTATAATATCTCTAACATCAGGAAAAATGATGAGGTTTTATATACAGGTTATATCAGTCAAATAACTCAACCTCTAAAACTATTTCTAAAAGATCTTAGTGATATTGTTCACGGTGTTAAAGAAATTCAGTGGGATTCTATTGATAAACTTTTTGTCAATAAACTTTCCGCATACATACTTGAAGGGTCTGCTGATATGTATGACGTTATGTTTGACAAAATCAACAAAGACTCAGATTTTAAGAATGAACTAAAAAAGTATCTAAGAGATCAAGATATCTTCAACATATCACTAAAATTTGATAGTGAAGAAATTTATAACATCTGTCAGCTTTCTAATTATTTGCTTTATCTTAAAATCATTTTCTATTCTTACCTGCAGCGTGATCTTCCTGAATTAAAATTAAAAGTTTTAGAAATACCCGAAGACAAAGACAAATTAAATAAAACACTCAGACAAAGATTTGATGATGTTCTTAAACACGACTTTGAACTCATCTTTCAAAAAAACATTCTTGATGATTTTGAATACGATGCAAAATATATCCCTTCACTTAAAAACAATGTTGAACAGATTAGACATCTCAACTTCAAGCAAATTGACGTTGATATAATTGGTGCTATTTACAACAAACTTATTGATAACCAGGAACAGCACGACAGAGGTCAGCATTTTACAAATATCAATGAGGTTGACATTGTAAATGCTTTTTGTATAAATAAAGAAACGAAATTTGTTCTTGATAGCGGTTGTGGTGCAGGTACTTTTATTGTCCGTGCTTATGTAATGATGAAAAGATTTAATTCAAATCTTACGCACGAAGAATTATTGGAAAGACTTTGGGGAATTGAAATTGCAACTTTCCCTGCATTCCTCGCAACGATGAACTTATCTTTACTTAATATTAAAACAAAAGACAATTATCCTGTAATTATCAGGGAGGATTTTTCTCTTGTTAAACCTACGTCTTCAGCTAATGTAATATTTCTTAATGCAAGCCATTTGTTTGATGTTAAAGACACAGGCGGAAAAACTAAAAAGGTTAAGACACCTGAGTTTGATGCTTGTGTTGGAAATCCACCTTACATACGACAGGAACTTATTGAACATAAAGACAGATGGGTTAAGCTGGCAGTGGCAGAACATCACCTTAAAAAAGTAAATCAGCAAAGTGATTTGTACGTTTATTATTTAATGCACACGGCTTCTTTCTTAAAGGTTGGTGGCAGACTTGGTTATGTAGTTTCCAGCAGTTGGCTTGATGTTTCATTCGGTGCAGGATTACAAAAATTCTTGTTCGATAACTTTAAGATTATTGCCGTTATCGATAACCAGAAAGTAAGAAGTTTTGAAACTGCTTCTATAAACACTGTAATTCTAATTCTAGAAAAATGTTCTGATCGTGATGAAAGAGGAAACAACAAAGTAAAGTTTGTTAGAATATTTAAAGAATACGATGAACTAATCGGTAACAGTAACGATTCGGAAAGACATAAATATTTAGAACAATTTGTAAACAGTATTGAAAAGACTAATAAAGCAATCAAGAATGAGAACCATCAAATAATTATAAAGCAGCAAAGTGAGTTAGAAAAAGAAAGTACGTTTGATGGTAAATATGAAAATGGAAATTGGGGTGCAAAGTATTTGCGCTCGCCTGAGATTTTTAATAAAATAATTGAAACTGCCGGTGATAAACTTATTCCGCTGAAAAATATTTGTGATGTTGTTTACGGTATTAAAACAGGTGCAAATGAATTCTTTTATGTGAAGGATGAAACTGATTTAGTTAATACAATGACTGATGATGAATTCAAACTACATTTCGGACATAAGAAAGAAAATTCTAAGATAAATTGGAAAAAGTTTGGCTGGTACTATTCGGAGATGGGTAACAAACATTATCTTCTTGAGCGATTCTATTTCAAACCATTATTCAAAACTCAGAGAGAAGCCAATAAACTTGAAGTAAATGTTAAAAAACTTAAATACCAGGTTTTAATCTGTAATGAAAGCAAACTTGCGTTAAAAAAAGTAAACTCAAAACTTGTTAAGTATATAGAAGAAGGCGAATCCACAGCACATAAATTTGATAAAAGACCAACTTGCGCACAAAGAATAAAAGAAGATGGAACTCAAGATTGGTTTAATCTTGGAGAAGAATTATTTGTTGGTGATTTTATTTTCCCATCAAAGATTGGTGAAAAGTTTAGGCTAATAGATAATCGTCAAGCAAAAGTTTATTGCGACAAGGTCAATTATAACATTAAAGTTAAAGACGAGTATAAAAACCTTGCTGGTTTAATTTTTATAATTCTTAACAGTACGCTCTTCCGATTTTTACTTGATCTTTTTGCAAGGCAATTAACGGGAAGTCAAACTCTTAGCGACGTTGATGTAAACGTTGTTGAAAGAACTTTGATTGTTGATCCAACTATATTGAAACCTTATGAAAAAGAACTCGTATCACTTTATCAGAAATTAAAATCAAGAGAACAATTATCTATTATAGATGAAATAAAATTTGACGACAGAAATCGAATTGATGAAATAATTTTTGAAGCCTTGGGGCTATCAAAAAATGATTTGAAAGATTTGTATAAGTATCAAGAATGTTTTATTACAGAAAGGGAAGAGAAATCTAAGTCGGTAAAAACAACGAAGGTAAAACAAGTAATTGATTATGAAACATCTGTCCGTTTAGCAAAAGATAGATTTGATGAAATAAGAAATTACAATAAACTGATAGAGAACACGCAGACAAAACCATATACATTTTATAATCTTCCTGCAATTTTTCCTAAAGACATTAAAAGCGGCGACACAAACTTTTTCGCTGCATATAAAATCTATTTCAAGGAGAATAATAAAACGATTACGATTAACTTTGAGAACAATAATCAAATAATGCTTTATCAATTCTTTTATAAAAATTTAGAAATCCGGGAAGGTGAAATAAACCTTCCATTTGATGCAGAACAATGCGGTAAAATTTTAAAAGCTCTCGAATATGATTTTAACAAATACGCACATCAAGTAAAGAACTTACTAAAAACACACAGAAGCAAAGCACATTATTTAAGCATTTATCGGGAACTGGTAATGGGAAGGGATAAAAATTTATGAATTATAATTCTCTTAAAGGCTCTGAATGGAGAAAATGGGATTTGCATTTCCATACTCCGTCTTCATATGATTATAAAAACAAGGGAATTAGTGATGAAGAAATAATCGAACGATTATCAAAAAAAGAAATTTTTGTTGTTGCAATAACTGATCATCATTTGATAGATGTTGATAGAATAAAAAAATTGCAAGATCTAGGTTCAAAGAAAAACATAACTGTTTTACCTGGTATAGAACTTAGATGCGAATTAGGTGGTTCAGAATCGATTCATTTTATAGGGATATTTTCTGAAGAAAGTAATATTGATGATATATGGACTGATTTACAATCAAACTGCGGACTTAAACCATCTCAGGTTATTAAAAAAGGTAATGAAAAAGTTTATGTAGATTTAAATGATACCGCAAAGTTAATTCATTCCTTAGGAGGTTTAATCAGCATACATGCTGGCAGCAAAACAAATACAATAGAAAATATTACTAATAGCTTATCGTATAAAATGGCTATTAAAGTTGATTTGGTTGAGAATATTGATATTTATGAATTAGGAAAAATTGAAGATCAAAAAGGATATTCCGAAAATGTTTTCCCTAATATTGGGAAAAATATCCCAATGATTATTTGTTCAGATAACCACAATATAAATAGATACTCTCTCAAGGAAAATTTATGGATTAAATCAAACCCAACTTTCGAAGGTCTCAAACAAATAATATATGAACCTAATGAAAGAGTATTTATCGGAGATGAACCAGAACTACTTAAAAGAGTTAGAGAAAATAAACTTAAATTTATCACATCTTTGAAGATAACACAGGTTAATGGATATGATGAAAAATACGGTGTTTGGTTTAAAGATAACTATATTCCTATGAACCATGGGTTGGTTGCGATTATTGGTAATAGAGGAAAGGGTAAGAGTGCTATTGCAGATATCTTAGGTTTGAGTGGAAATTCATATCGATATGAAGATTTTTCATTTATAAAAGCAGATAGATTTTTAAAGGATGGATTAGCAGAAAATTTTCAAGCTGAGTTGGAGTGGGAGAGTGGGGAGAAGATTCCTAAAAACCTTTCTGATCAGATTGATCGAAATTCTCCTGAAAGAGTCCGATATATTCCTCAAAATTTCTTTGAAAAATTAACAAATAATTTAGAGAATTATCAGTTTGAAAAAACTTTAGAAGACATAGTTTTTTCCTATTTGCCAGAAGAACAAAATTCTGGGAAAAGTTCATTTGAAGAATTATTAGATTATAAGAAAAAAAATATTGAAAGAAATATTTCAGTCATATTTAAAGATTTAAATAAACTAAATGAACAAATTATTTCACTTGAAAAGAAAATACATCCAGATTACAAAGAACAAATCAAGAATAAACTTGACTTAAAGTCGAAGGAACTAGAACAACATGAAAAAATTAAACCTCAAAAGGTAGATGTTACTCCAGAAACTGATGAACAGAAAAAACTAACTTCTGAGTTAAACCGCTTGAATGGTGAGTTAGATGATATAATAAAAAATATAAAAGAAAATGAAGCAAAGAATAAAAATTTTAAGATTGAAATTGAAGAATTAAATGAGATTAAAGATGATATAAACGCGTTTGATCAAGAAATAAGAAAATATAAATTTGAAAATAATGAGAAACTATCAAAGTATGGTTTGGATATAAATAAAATCCTCAAGTTTGATGTTGACTTTACAACTCTAAATGATAGAATAACTTATAAAGAAAATGATTTAAAAAATGTTAAAGATTTACTTGTTACAAATAATGAAATAGAAAGTATATTCAATCCAGATGAAAGAGTAAGAGTAGAAAATATAAGTTTAAGAAAAAAAGAAACTGATAAAAAACAGGAACTAGAATCTATAAAGAAAAAGCTATCAGAACCTGAAATAAAGTATCAGAAATATTTAGAAAGTCTGAAAGCATGGGAAGAACAGAAAAAACAATTGGTGGGCGATGAAAACAACGTCTATTCAATAAAATGGTTAAATGACGAACTATCATATATAAATAAAAATCTTTCCACTGAATTAATAACATTAAGAGAAAAAAGGATTAATAAAGTATTGGAAATTTATTCGCAAAAAAGTGATTTGGTACAAATATACAGCCAAATCAAAAATGCAATTGATCAAGAAATATCACAGTACAAAACCATCCTTGGCGGATATGATATTTCCATCGAAGCGGCTCTAAAATTAGATCAAGGTTTTTATGAGAAGTTTCTAGGTTATATTCATCAAGGTGTTAATGGTAGTTTTAGAGGCACCGATGAAGGTAAGAATGTACTAGGAAAATTAATTAGTAATGCTGGCTTTAACTCCGAAGACAAATTAAAAATATTACTTAAAGACATCATAAAATATCTTGAAGTAGATAAGAGAGAAAAATATGATGATGAATTAAGAAACATAAAAGATCAAATATTAATAGAAAATAATTGGTTAGAATTTTACAATTACATTTTTTTACTTAATTATCTTGAACCTTTTTATGAATTAAAAATAAGTAATAAACAACTTGCACAACTTTCACCCGGTGAAAAAGGTGCACTATTGATTGTTTTTTACTTGTTATTAGATAAAGAAGAAATTCCACTTATTATAGATCAACCAGAGGAAAATCTAGATAATGAGAGTATCTATAAAATACTGACTCATTTTATTAAACTAACAAAGAAGAAAAGGCAAGTTATAATAGTTACACACAATCCAAATTTGGCAATAGTAGGAGATGCTGAACAGATAATATTTGTATCAATGGACAAAAAAAATGGTAATAAATTTAGTTATGAAGCCGGCGCAATTGAAGATTCGAAGATAAATAAACATGCCTCGGATGTATTGGAAGGAACGTTAAAAGCTTTTGATATTAGACGACTTAAATATTTACAAATTTAAATACTAGTTTTTTCTACTAATTATTCTTGGCTGTCACACCCTTGACATTGGGAAAGGTCTTTGCAATTAAATATAATATTTTGCCTAATGTGTCATAATAAAATCAACTTTTAAAACAGTGTAAAAACCATGCCTGACATCAAACTCAACCAAATCAACAACAACAAAGTAACTGAGTTAGAAGGCAAATAAGTTGCAATTGATCAGCATAATTTATAAACCACATTTATGAAACAGAAAATTAATTAAGTACAAAATGCCAGATAAAAATTTATTTCCGGGTATAATTAAAACTTCTCCTTCACCAACTCCATAATCTTAATTCCTGCTGCAAGAATTTTTGTGTGTGGAGCAACCCAAACCTCCGAGGTTTTCCTAAACCTCGGAGGTTTAATTAAGACTTTTGCTTTTTAGTTATTAAAAATCATAGACCACTTTAATAGCTTTATCCATTAAAAATTTAATCATACTTTCTCTTGATTGAAAGAAAGATTCAACATACTTAACATCTGTTAAATTTCCTTTACGTATACCAGTTAAATCCTTAGCATTAGAAAATTCCCAGTCGCAAATATTTTCAACTAAATTTGCTTTAACAGGATTTTCAAGAATGTATTTAATTATCCACACAAAATAAGTTTCATCTTCAATTTGCTTGCTTTTTGTTTTACTCTCGAACAATGTTCCGCTATGTTCATATTTTTGATTAATGGATTTTACATAGGAATTCAGCAGCGAAGATATGAACAGCGAAATAGAATATTCATCAGTTGTCTGTTTTAAGAAAATATGGAAGTGGTTAGGCATTAAACAATATGATAGAATCTTTATTTTATATTTATTGGAATAAAATTTCATTCTTCCTAAAAAATAAAGATAATTTTCTCTTTCATAAAAAATCAAAGCCTTATTGGCGCCTCTGTTGTAGAGATGATGATAAGAGTTTTTGTAGTAATTTCGTTCTTTTTCCATAATAAAATTATCACCCAAACCTCCGAGGTTTAGGAAAACCTCGGAGGTTTATTTGAAGGTTTATTCAGAATCTTTCCTTTATCAATTCCATTATCTTAATTCCTGCGGCAGGAATTTTTGTACCAGGACCAAAGATTGCCGAAGCACCGTGCTCGTAAAGAAAATCATAATCCTGTGCAGGAATAACTCCACCGCAGATTACAATTATATCTTCTCTTCCAAGTTTCTTTAGTTCTTCAATAAGTTGCGGCAATAATGTTTTATGTCCTGCCGCAAGTGAACTCATTCCAATCACGTGGACATCATTTTCAACAGCTTGCTGTGCTGTCTCTTCCGGCGTTTGGAATAACGGACCAACATCAACATCAAATCCCATATCGGCGTATGCCGTTGAAACAACTTTTGCTCCGCGATCGTGTCCATCCTGTCCCATTTTTGCAATCATAATTCTCGGACGGCGACCCTCATGTTTTGCAAACTCATCTGTCATCTTGCGAACTCGTTCAAACAGATCGTCATCCTTTGCGTATTCGCTGCTGTAAACTCCTGAAATTGTTCTTGTCACGGCTTTATACCTTCCGCTTACTTTTTCAATTGCTGATGAAATTTCTCCAAGTGTGGCTCTTGCTCTTGCTGCAACGATTGAAAGTTCAAGTAAATTTCCTTCACCAGTTTCTGCACATTTAGTTAGAGCAGCAAGTGCTTTTTGTACTTCTTCATTGTTTCTTGTTTTCTTTAGTTCGTTCAATCTTTTTATTTGTGATAATCTAACTGCGGTGTTATCAACTTCTAGAATCTCAATCGGATCTTCTTTATCTAATCGGTACTTGTTCACACCAACTATAGTTTCTCTGCCTGAATCAATTCTTGCTTGTCGTCTTGCAGATGCTTCTTCAATACGCATCTTCGGAATTCCTGCTTCAATAGCTTTTGTCATTCCGCCGTAAGATTCAACTTCAAGAATATGTTCCCATCCTTTTTTAAGAAGTGCATCAGTTAATGCTTCAACATAATAAGAACCGCCCCAAGGATCAATAACCTTGGTGATATAAGTTTCATCCTGCAAATACAGTTGAGTGTTGCGGGCAATGCGTGCAGAAAAATCTGTAGGTAATGCAATTGCTTCATCCAAAGAATTTGTATGAAGTGATTGTGTGTGTCCAAGTGCCGCAGCCATTGCTTCGATGCAAGTGCGAACAATATTGTTATATGGATCTTGCTCAGATAAACTCCAGCCAGAAGTTTGCGAGTGAGTTCTTAACGACATTGATTTAGGATTTTTAGGATTAAACTGTTTAATCATCTTTGCCCAAATCAATCTTGCGGCTCGCATCTTTGCAACTTCCATAAAATAATTCATTCCCTGCGCCCAGAAAAATGAAAGACGCGGTGCAAATTTATCGATATCCATTCCAGCTTTTATTCCTGTGCGAACATACTCTAAACCATCAGCAAGAGTGTAAGCCATTTCAAGATCAGCAGTAGCGCCGGCTTCCTGCATGTGATATCCCGAAATTGAAATGCTGTTAAACTTAGGCATGTTCTTAGCCGTGAACTTAAAAATATCAGCAATGATTCTCATCGATACTTCTGGTGGATAGATATATGTATTACGCACCATATATTCTTTTAGAATATCATTCTGAATTGTTCCTGTAAGCTGCTCGTGTTTTACACCTTGTTCTTCAGCAGCAACAATATAAAATGCAAGCACAGGAAGAACAGCTCCGTTCATCGTCATCGATACAGACATTTTATCCAGTGGTATCTTATGGAAAAGAATTTTCATATCAGCGATTGAATCAATTGCTACTCCTGCTTTACCAACATCACCAACTACACGTGGATGATCTGAATCATAACCACGATGTGTTGCAAGATCGAATGCCACTGATAAACCCATTTGTCCTTGTGCAAGATTTCTTCGATAAAAAGCATTGCTTTCTTCAGCAGTAGAAAAGCCCGCATATTGTCTCACTGTCCAGGGACGTTGAACATACATCGTTGAATATGGTCCGCGTAAGAATGGTGGAACGCCGGATAAGTAATCAACATGATCAAGATTCTTTAAATCATCTTTTGTGTAAAGAGGTTTAACAGGAATCTGCTCCATCGTTTCCCAGATAAAATCTTCAACAGATTTTCCTGTTTCAGATTTAAACTTTTCTTCCCACTCTTTTTTGGAAATAGCTTTTGGATTTAGATTTAATTTTATGTTTTTAAAATTTGGTTTCATAAAAGTTTAATTTATTTGAAAGTTGGTCATGTTTCAACAAGGTCAACATGACAAATTGTTTATTTTAATACTTTAATGTCATCCTGAGTTTATCGAAGGATGACGGTGTTTCCAATTTATTTAACAATGGGTCACACTTCGATGAACTCAGTGTGACATAGGGTTTATATTATTTTTTTTATTAGATAATTTTACTCACTACTGTCCGGTTGTTCAAATGGGAAGTAGCTATAAGTTATTTAAATATAAT
>JAVHOU010000133.1:0-2989 GCA_036170275.1 Ignavibacteriaceae bacterium | reverse complement strand
GTTAGATTTTTCTAGCAGCTTTGGCACACCAGCTTTTCTAAAATACTTTTGTGCAATAATATCTGTAGCAACTTGCGACCATTGTTTCGGAACAGAAACGTCTTCCATTCTAAAAACAATAGAACCATCCGGATTTTTTATTTCAGAAGTTCTTTTTACAAATTCAAAAGATGATAGGGGATCCTTTCCCGACTCGGTAAATAATCTGTTAATCCGCATTCAACTCTCCAGATGATTGACCCGCTTAACGCAGGTGATTAATTAAAATAAAATAAAAATTATTAACAAGGTTAGTAGTGATCTTTTAAGATTGAGTGAGTTGAAAGTACTATATGGTTTAAAAACTTTTTTTACATCACTCATCATCATTCTCAGAAACAAACTATTAAAATTTTTTTAAAAAACAAAACGCGCAGTAATAAATTTTTTTTGATCACTTAATTGACTAATCGAAAATAAAAATATTTTAAATGAAAAACAAATAAAAATTATCAATCTTACTCTTGACAATACAATAATTTTAGCATCATAAGGAAATTTGGATATACTATCACTAAATACTACCGTTTGAAAATTATTTGTTCTAAATCTTCCTGATTCATTGTTATCTTTAATTGGAAATATGTAAAAATTTATTGGATATATCTTTGAATACTGAAAAAATAATTGAAATAAATTCCCTTACAAAAGATTTTAAAGATCTTAGAGCTGTAAATAATTTAAATCTGAATGTCTTTAAAGGAGATGTATTTGGGTTTTTAGGTCCAAATGGTGCTGGTAAAAGCACTACCATCAGAATGCTTCTTTCCTTCATCAGACCAACCAAAGGTAGCATTAAAATATTTGATAAACCACTTGAGAAAAATCGTAAAGAAATTTTACGTAGAGTTGGTGCAATTGTTGAGAAACCCGATTTTTACGGTTATTTATCCGCATATAAAAATCTCGAGATTCTTGGAAGAATTTCAGGATGTGAAATTAATAAAAAAAGAATTATGAAAGTTCTGGAAACAGTTGGTTTAGAAAAGCGATTTAAAAGTAAGGTTAAAACTTTTTCTCACGGTATGAAACAGAGGCTTGGATTGGGTCAGGCATTACTTCACGATCCTGATTTAATAATACTTGATGAGCCAACTACCGGTTTAGATCCTCAAGGAATGAAGGAAATACGAGAACTGATAATTTTTTTGAGTAAAGAAAAAGGTAAAACAATTTTCCTATCAACTCATATCCTTTCTGAAATTGAATTGGTTGCCAATAGAATGATCATAATAAATAAAGGTACAACTAAGGTTGAAGGATTTGTGAAAGACCTTCTTGATTCCAAAAAATTCAAAGTATCTTTTGAAGTTGATGATGAAGAAAGAGTTAATAAAATAATTTCAGAATCGTTGTGGATAAAAAAACTTGATGCGCAATCTAAAACTAATTTTATTTTTTTATTAGATAACGATGAGATTCCTGAATTAATTAAATTTTTGGTTGAAAAGGGAATTAAGATAAGTGCCGTAGTTCCGACAAGATCGCTGGAGGATTATTTCCTTAAAATAACGGAAGAGGCTGTCTGATGATTACTCTTGTTAGGATTGAGCTTTATAAGATATTTAAAAAATGGAGAACATATATTGGTTTTATTGCTATTGGTGTTCTGGTTCCGATTATTCATATAGCAATGTTGTTTGAGGGAAGCAACACAATAGATTTTATGACACGTAACATTCAACAATCGTTTGTGTTTGTTGGAAATTTATTGAATGGATATTTTTTATCGTATATCATTTTAACAAGTCTCGCTGTTCATATTCCTTTCTTGATTGCTCTTGTTGCTGGGGATTTACTTGCAGGTGAAGCAACTGCCGGAACTTATCGTTTACTTATTACCAGACCTATTTCACGGACTCAAATCGTAACAGCAAAATTTATTGCAGGAATAATTTATACGAACTTGTTAGTTCTTTGGCTTGCATTCATGAGTCTTGTAATAGGTATTATAATCTTTGGAACAGGTGAACTATTAGTTATCAGCAGTCAAGCAATAATCATTTTCGAAAAGTCTGATATTTTGTGGCGATTTATCTGTGCTTATGCTTTTGCTTCACTTGGAATGTCGGTTGTAGCCAGTTTAGCAATGCTATTTTCTTCACTGGTAGAAAATGCAATAGGACCAATTGTATCAACTATGGCAGTAATTATTGTGTTTATAATTTTATCTGCAATTAATATTGATTTTTTTCAAACGATAAAACCATATTTGTTTACAAACTACATTCTATCGTGGCGATTGCTTTTTGATGATCCGGTAAATTTTTCGGAAGTATTTAAAGCCGTTGCAATTCTATTTGCACACATTGTTTTTTTCTTTGCACTTACGTTGTATTTATTCAAAAGAAAAGATATTCTTACTTAATCTGAGGTAAAGATGAAATTTATAATTGTCTTAATGCTTTTTACTTTAACTTCAATAATTGCGCAATCAAAAAATCCTGAAGAAATAATTAATGGTGTCATTGTAAATTTTAGTAAAGTAAAAGATTATCAAGTAGATGTTAATATTAAAGTTGATGTTGAATTCTTGAAAGTTCCAGATTCTAAAGCAAAAATATACTTCAAACAACCCGATAAAGTTCATCTGGAATCGGAGGGATTTGCATTACTACCGAAAGACGGACTTGATTTTTCACCCTCAATATTAGCAAAAAAAAATTACACAGCAATTTATGAGAAAGAAGTAATTCTGGATGGAGTAAATACTTCTATCGTAAAAATTATTCCTACCGGTGATCAGGGAAATGTAATACTTTCAACTTTATGGATTGATCAGAAAAAACAATTAATAAGAAAAGTTGAATCGACTACAAAAACTAATGGAACATTTACAATAAATTTTTCATATGATGAAAACTTAAAATATCCGCTTCCTGAAAAAATTATTTTCTCTTTTAATTTAGATCAGATGAACATTCCCAAAGTTTTTAATGATGATCCAAAT
>JAVHOU010000132.1:21494-44745 GCA_036170275.1 Ignavibacteriaceae bacterium | reverse complement strand
AAATATTACGATTTACAATTCTTCTGAAATTCAAAAGAAGATTTATAATATTCGTGGTGAACAGGTTATGTTTGACAATGACTTAGCTAATTTTTATGGTGTTGAAACTAAGGTTTTAAATCAAGCCGTAAAAAGAAATATAGGCAGGTTTCCCGAAGAATTTATGTTTCGACTTTCAAAAGAAGAACTTGAAAATTGGAAGTCACAAATTGTGACTTCCAATCGTGAAAAAATGGGACTGCGAAAACTTCCTTATGTCTTCACCGAACAAGGCGTAGCTATGCTGGCTGGCGTTTTAAGAAGTGATAAAGCTATAAAAATGAGTATTCAGATTATTAGCGCGTTTGTTTCTATGCGGAGATTTATAATAAACAATGCTCAGCTTTTCCAGAAAATTGATACTGTTGAGAAAAGACAGATAAAACTTGAAATGGAAACAGATAAAAAATTTGATGAAGTTTTTAATGCAATGCAGAGTAAAGAATTAGAACCCAAACAAGGCATCTTTTTCGAAGGTCAGGTATTTGATGCTTACAAATTTATTTCCACTCTTATTCGTAAAGCCGAAAAATCTATTATCTTAATTGACAACTATATAGATGAAACAATTTTGGACTTATTTACAAAAAAGAAAAAAAATGTAAAAGTCACAATACTCACCACCAAAACCGCGAAGGCGCATTCTCTGGATATTAAAAAGTTTAATGAACAGTATCCAACTTTAGAAGTAAAAGAATTTTCTTTTTCGCACGATAGATTTCTGATAATTGACGGTAAAGATGTCTATCACTTTGGTGCTTCTCTTAAAGATCTTGGTAAAAAATGGTTCGCCTTTTCTAAGTTCGATAAAAATGCGATTGAACTGCTTCGGAAATTAGATGAGATGATTGTTTGAGTGATTATAAAAAATGCACATTGAAGGATATTGCAGGTGTTCTTGGTACTTTGTTTATTGTTAAACTTTTATTTGGGTGAGATTTATTCAGCCGCAAACATATTTAGTTCTTCTAAGAGTTAATTTAAAATATTGTAATTATTAGTTCACTGTCTTAACTTAATGTAGAAAAAACGGTAATAAGAAAATAATAAATCACGGAGCTAACTATGGGAAAATTTTGTACAAATTGTGGATTAGAACTAAAAATTGATCAAAAATTCTGCAATGAATGTGGCACCAAGGTGATGGCTAATGAAAAGCCATTTCAAGGTAACGAAACTGATAGCAAAACTGTTAATGAAAATATTTATTTATCACCACCTATTGTAGAAAAAAAAGGAAGCAATTCCGAATTCAAAGATGAAAAAAGTGGTACATTTACAAACGAATGTGACCTTTATCAGAATGGAATGGACATTATTATATCAAGTTCGATTTTATTTTCAATGCCCTTTATGGAGGCTGGTAAACAAATCACAGATCAATTTGAATTATTAAAAACAGAAACTGCCCAAAGTTTAACTTCTGATCTTATCAAAAATATTCCATTAGATCAATTCTTATCAGAATTTTATAAATATTCTAATGCTTTTGTCGAGAGAGTTACACAATATTTTTCCGATATGATCCGTAAGCATACACAAAGAAATGATATCAAACAGAAAACTTCAGAAAGTATTTCAGACGAAATAAGAAAAGAATCGTTTAAAAAATTTGACGAGGTCTTTTCAAATTACATTGTTACAATGCAAGGTCTTGGTGTTCAATTAGATAGTATTTCATCAATTAAATCTGCTGTTCAAGGAACTTTTTTAGGCGGTGGTTTACAATTGATGGGCAGTAAAGGGAAATCAAGTGGTGCAGGTATGGTAGCTGGTGCCTTAATTGGCGCGGCAATAGCAGAGGGAGAAAAAATTGAACTCAGAAAACAACTTTTAAAAGCTTCATTTGATGGAATAAAAGAGATTATAGAAACTTTACCCATTTGTAATCAAAAACTAATGGACCAGTACTCATCTTATATATTTGGAAGTAACATTGATTTTAGTGAACGTGACAAACAAATAAATAGAGGGAAAAATATTCTCAGTGATATAAAATCACATTGTTTGGTGATTTTAGATAAAATTGTTTTGGGAAATACTTTTTGGAATGACGCAATTATTGACATAGCTAGAGCTCAACAAGGAGTGAAGTTTGTAAAAATATACTCTTTGGGTTGTATTGGCAATACTTTATTATTCTTTATAATTGCGGGTGCAATCGGTGGTTTTAAGCTTGGATCGAGTCCATTTGAAAGTGCATTAGATGCTATAGTGTTTTCTTTCCTAGTTATTTTTCCTTTTTTATACTACGCTTATTATAATTATTTTCTAAAGAAAAAAAATACTGATAAACAAAAAGAAAAAATTTTAGCAACAATAGAAACAAAAAGAGCATCTTATCAACAATTAGAAAATTCATTAATTAAATTAAATGAATACAAAAATTACATTTCTTTCAAATTCAAAGAATAAGGTAAATAAAATGTTTTTGGTAAAGGATAAATCAGAAAATCGAGAAAAACGAATTTTAGACTTCGTTAATAAAGATCCACCAATATCTGTCATTCTTGCTGTAGCGCTTTTTGAATGGACAATTCGTCGAGCAATAATTAGCCTTAATAATAAACTAAATAAAATTACCCGTTCAGAATTGAAGGAGATTTATAGCCTAAAAAAATATAAAGACTATTGGGCTAATAATATTTCAGAAAGAAAAAGTGCAAAAAGATTACCAGAAATAATTGCGGATTGGGGAAAAGTTATTGAAGCATTTAATTTAAGAAACAGATTAGTTCACGGCTGCCGATTAGAGGCAATGCCAGTATACTGTATAAGGATATGAACCCTTTGCATTACATAATATTTCATCCTGATTATGCCAGAGAAATAATTGAAGTTCAGGCTAAAGCAATTGTAAAAGGCATTGTAGAAAGTTGGCAAGGAATGATATGGATTGATGAGCAAAAAGGTAATGAAGACCCATATGTATTTCATTCAAATTGGTTATACTCATATTGTCATGCAACTCAAATTAAAAGAAATCCTAATGTTTATAATTCTTATGTAAAAGAAAATTCTTATTTGTTCTTTTGTAGTGGTGATTTTATTGATAAAGGTTACTTACAATTTGATACCGTATTTAATGTTAAAAAAGTTACTAAATGGTTTGGAGATAATAAGACAATTCCCAAGGAATTTGAAAACCATAATAAAAATAATAAATCAGAATTATGGAGAAGACATTTTAGATTCCCATCTTTAGGTATTCATATAGGTAAGTATACTTATGTTAGTAAAATCTGGAATGGTATAGATAAATCATATTCGTTCTTACCTATTTCCAAAGAAAAAGAAAGAGTATTTTTTTCCCTAGAAGAATTGCCCGATGATTTAAAAAATAAAATCAAAGAAAAAAGATTTGGAAAATATCCAGTTCCTCTAACAGAGGAAGAAAAAAATAACATTTTAGAATTATTAGATAGATATTGTTCCATAAAAGTAATTACAGATATAATTAAAATAAATACAGCATAAAAAAACCAACCAAGCGGTCGTTATTTTTATTAATTGGACTTAGGACGTGAAAGACTAAAAACAATTTTATTAGTGTTTACGTGTTATTGGTTTAAGAGATTATAATTTTAACAAATTATTAAACCAGAGATTATTTTGTTTTACAGCCAGGGTAAATCGAGTCAGACTTCATTAGTTGCAAATTTGTCATAAAATAAATATTATGAATAAAGTTAATTATAAATATGAAGTTGCTTTTGCTTTTTTAGACAAAGATGAATATTTAGCTGATCAGATAAATGATTTGATAAAAGATAAGTTAAAGACTTTTCTATATTCAAAAAAACAAGAAGATATTTCCAATACAGATAGCGAAAAAACAGTTAAGGATGTACTCGGAAAGCAATCAAGAAGTGTTATTGTTCTGTTTAGTAATAAATGGGGAACTACTCCGTGGACAAGAATAGAAGAGGAAGCATTAAGGAATCGCGCTTCCAAAGAAGGATATAATTTCTTACTTTTTATTCCATTGGATACTCCGCCAACTACCCCAAAATATTTACCTAAAGTTCAAATTTGGGCAAGCCTTGCCCAGCAGGGAATAAAAGGTGCTGCAACTGCTATTGAAGAAATGGTTCGATCATTAGGAGGCGAATCAAAAGAAAAGTCAGCAACTAATATTGTAATAAAAATTAAAACAGAGCCGCAGTTTGAAATTGAAAGATCAAAATTTCTTGAATCAGTTAACGGTTTTGAAATAGCCGCACTTGAATTAAAAAAATTATTTTCAGCACTTGAGAGTGAAAAAAATAAAATACAGGAAAGTGATAAAAGTTCCTCGCTTAGATATCAAAAAGAAGATAGAAAATGTATAGTTCATTACGGCGAATTTTCCATCAGGTTTTATTTGCAGCCCGCCAAAAATAATCCACTTATGGATTCATATCTTTACTTTGAATTGCAAAAGCAAGGTGAATCTTCTAACGATCCTCAAATTTTGGCAATAGAAGAATACCATTTTGAAATAAAAAAGGTTGGTGTGTATGGCTGGATAAAAGATGTAGATAGTAATTCATTCATTTCATCAAAAGAATTAGCTGAAGAATCAATAAAACTTCTTTTAACTCAAGCAGATAATGAAAGAGAATAAAAAAAGTTTGATAAGTAGCTTTAACACTTTTTAATAATTTTAACAAAATATTTATCTCACGTCCTTAAGATTGGGGCTATTTATCTAAATAGATTGTGTAATGTGAGTATTTAAAATGTATTTATAGGAAATAAACTATGAAACAAGAATGCAAACTTGTAATGATTTGGTTTACTTGGTTAGGTCTGCCGGCATTGGCTATCGCAATGGGTGCTATTCAAGGTTGGTGGGCAACTGTATTTATACTTATTGCCGGTGTGTTAGGTCAAGTTTACTACATTAAAGTATTTCCAAAAGTATCCAAATGGCTTGGCTATGGTTCCGTTGAGGATGTTGCAATACAGCCAGCACAAAAAATAAAAACATCATCAATTGTAACACTCTATACCGCTAATGTTTGTCCTTTTTGTCCTATCGTTAGGCAGCGACTTTTAGATCTGCAGAGTAATCTGGAATTTAAGCTAAATGAGGTGGACATTACCTTTAAGCCCAATCTGATCAAAGAAAAAGGATTTAAGTCAGTTCCTGTAATCGAAGTGGATGGAAAGTATTGGTTTGGTAATGCTACAAGTGCTCAACTGTTATCGTTCATTACGGAAAATAACTAAAAATTTTATGAAAATATTTATTACACGAGAAATTCCTGAAGCAGGATTAACTCTTCTAAAGAAAAGTGGATTTGAAGTTATCGTTTATAATAAAGATAACCCGATTCCACGCAAAGAATTTTTAAATCAACTAAAAGATTGCGATGGATTGATTTCTTTATTAACAGAAAAGATTGATAAAGAAGCAATCGATAAAATGAAAAAGTGCAAAGTTATTGCAAATTACGCCGTCGGTTTTAATAACATTGATATTGATTATGCGAAGAGCAAAGGTATAATTGTAACTAACACTCCGGATGTATTAACTGATTCCACTTCCGATCTTGCAATGACGTTAGTACTTGCTTGTGCAAGAAGGATTCTGGAGGCAGAAAAACTTGTTCGCGATAAAAAGTTTAAAGGATGGAAACCAAAATTATTTTTGGGAATGGAATTACGAGATAAGTATTTCGGAATTCTTGGTGCAGGAAGAATCGGAAGTGCAGTTGCAAAACGTGCACACGCATTTGGCTGTAAGATTCTTTATTTCTCTGATATTCAAAATTCTGAAATAGAAAAGAAATTGGGAGCTAAAAGAGAATCCTTAAATTCTTTACTAAAAAAATCAGATATAATTTCAGTCCATCTTCCGCTAAATAAAAAAACTTATAATCTTTTGAATGAAACCAATTTACATTTACTGAAAAAATCCGCAATTTTAATTAATACAGCTCGCGGAGAGATTGTTGATGAAAAGTTCTTGATTGTGATGCTTAAAGAGAATAAAATATTTGCTGCGGGATTGGATGTTTATGAAAATGAACCAAAGCTTAATAAAGAATTTTATTCTCTTAAAAATGTTATACTTCTTCCGCACATTGGCAGCGGAACTACAGAGGCACGTGATAAAATGTCACTACTTGCAGCAAAAAATGTAATTGCCGTACTTTCCGGGAAAAAAGCTTTAACTCCAGTTTAATTTCATGTTTATTTTCAATTGCTAATCTTGGTTACCATTGGTAATTTTAAAACAAAAAAAAGAGAAATTTAAATGAGATTCAGCATACCTAAAGAAACTCTTTACGAAGAAAAAAGAGTAGCATTAGCACCTGCGGGAGTTGATGCATTAGTAAGAGCGGGTCATACAGTTTACATTCAAAACGGAGCTGGTGAGGGAAGTCGTTTTAGTGATGAGGAATACCAAAAAACAGGTGCGCAAATTGTTTACTCTGCTGAAGAAGCATTTGCCAGAGCGGAAGTGATCGTTAAAGTTGCACCTCTTTCTGAAAATGAAGCTGAGATGCTCCAGGAAAATCAAACTCTTTTTTCATTTCTACATCTCGCAGTTGGTAAGAAAAAAATAATTGATCAACTGTTAAAGAAAAAAATTACAGCAATTGGATATGAACTGATTGAAGATGAAGAGCGTCTTCCCGTGCTTCATTCAATGAGCGAGATTGCTGGTCAGCTTGCAATACAGGTCGCTGAAAAGTATCTTGAAAGTTTTAGTAAAGGCGGAAGAGGAATCTTGCTTGGCGGAATTACGGGCGTCGCTCCCGCGGCAGTTGTTATCCTTGGTGCCGGTGTTGTAGGCGTTTCTGCTGCAAGAGCGGCATTAGGCAGAGGGGCACAGGTTATTGTAATCGATAAAGATTTATCGCGGCTTAGACAAATTGATATTAACTTCAGAAAAAGAGTTACAACCGTTATGGCTAATCCATATACAATATCACGTGGAGTAAAATTTGCAGATGTACTTATTGGTGCAGTTTTGATAAAAGGTGAAAAAGCACCGCATCTTGTTACTGAAGAGATGGTAAAGGAAATGAAAAAGGGTTCTGTTATTGTTGATGTATCAATTGATCAGGGCGGCTGCATTGAAACAAGTCATGTAACAACTCAATCTGATCCGGTTTATATGCTGCATGATGTTATCCATTATTGCGTTCCCAATATGCCTGCATTAGTTTCACGCACAGCAAGTTATGGTTTAAATAATGCTTCCTTAGGTTACATTCAGGAAATTGCAGAGAATGGCTTATCCAATGCTTTGCTGGGAGATTTTGGATTACAAAAGGGCGTTTGTACATATAATGGATATTGTTGTAATGAATCGATAGCTAATATTTTTAATGTTGAATACAGAAGACTTCACGTCTTTTCAACTAATTAATTTTAATACAGAAATTATGAAAATAGATTTTAAGAAATGAGATAATCAAATGACTACCATAGAAGAAATAACATTTAAAAATAATATTCCAACTAATCTTCTTAGGATTTATAATCAAAAACTTACCACAGCCGAAGAAGCTGTAAAGCATATTAAATCGGGCGATAATATTGTTGTTCAGCCGGGTTGTGCCTGCCCTAATGAATTGGTAAGAGCAATGGTCGCTCGTAAAGATGAATTAGAGAATGTTACCTTGTATCATATTTTAATTGTTGGGGATTTGCCTTACGTGCAACCCGGAATGGAAAAACATTTTAAACATAAAGCATTTTTTATCGGAGCTAACACAAGAACCGCAATTAATGAAGGCAGGGCAGAATTCATTCCAATCTTTCTTTCGGAAGTTCCTTTGCTTTTTAAACTTGGCAGAATTAAAACTGACATTGCCCTGTTAAACGTTTCTCCGCCGGATGAACATGGTTTTTGCAGTTACGGTGTTGATGTTGGAACTATAAAAACTCCTGCTGAAAAATCTAAGGTTATTATTGCACAGGTTAATAGAAATATGCCACGAGCACTTGGTGATAGTTTTATTCATATAAATAAAATTACTCACATTGTTGAGTATGATGAACCGATTAAAGAATTGCCGCAGATTGATCCTAATACATCACCTGAAACATTAGCTGTATTTGATAAGATTGGAAAAATTATTGCGGATATGATCGAGGATGGATCAACATTACAAATGGGAATTGGAGCTATCCCGGATTCCGTTATGAAATATCTTTATAATAAAAAAGATTTAGGTATTCATACAGAAATGTTTTCGGATGGAATTATAGATCTGGTTGAAGCGGGAGTAATAAACGGTGAAAAGAAAACATTACATCCGGGAAAAATTATTGTTGGATTTGTTCTTGGTACAAAAAGACTTTATGATTTTATTGATAATAACCCTGTTATCGAATTTCATCCGCAGGAATATGTTAATGATCCATTTATTATTTCAAAGAATAATAAAATGGTAGCAATAAATTCTGCGATTGAAGTTGATCTTACTGGTCAGGTTTGTTCTGATTCCATTGGATCGAAATTATATTCCGGTATTGGCGGGCAGGTAGATTTTATACGAGGCGCATCAAAATCTGAAGGGGGTAAACCAATTATTGCATTGCCATCTGCCACAAAGGATAATACAATTTCCAGAATAGTTCCAACACTTAAACAGGGCGCAGGTGTTGTAACTTCGCGTGGTGATGTTGATTATATCGTTACAGAATATGGTGTTGCTAACTTATGGGGCAAAACAATTCAGGAAAGGGCAAGAGCTTTAATTGAAATTGCTCATCCAAACTTTAGGGATGAACTGACAAAATATGCTAAAAAAAATTTTTATATATAGTTCCCGATGATTGCGATTATAGGTGATATACATGGTTGTTTTTATACTCTTCAAAATTTAGTTGAAAAGATAAAACAAAAGTATCCGGGCCTCTCGATTTATTGCGTAGGTGATTTGGTTGATAGAGGTAATCACAGTTATGAAGTTATGGAATATGTTAAATCGGAAAAAATCGTTTTTACTCCGGGTAATCATGATTATATGTTTTATTATTATATGAAAGATCCTTTATCAGTGTGGGCAAAAGCGTGGTTTCAAAATGGCGCCGATGCTACTTTAAGATCTTACGAAAACCGGATGGATAAGATTGATGATCATCTTGAGCTGATAGAACAAGCTCCTTTATTTATTGATCACAAAGATTGTTTCATTTCGCATGCAGGTATTTCTATTTATTTAGTTGATAAACTGCCTAAAAACATTCTTGAAGATCATACAAAATTGGATAACGCACTTAGGGAAGATTTATTTGATCAACATAGTATCATTTGGTCAAGGGATGAATTATTAAACATCGGTAAACTGCAGATAGTTGGACACACGAGACGGCAGGAAGTTTATCAAAATAAAATCAATAATGTTTTATACATCGATACTGCTGCTGTTGCACATAATAAATTAAGTGCTGTAATAGTAGATCAAAATAAATTAATTGAAATAATGTCAGAGAATACCGATACTTCAGACGCTGCTGCTACTAGTATTTAGTTCACATCTAAAATATTATAAATCCTTTTGAAAAGATTTTAATCCTGTCTTTATTGAAATAGTACTTATAATAATTGATAAAATGAAAAGTATAAAAGTGGTAGAAAAAAGATTCCAGGATGCGGCTCGTAAACCTAAGTTGCGTGCCTGAAAAAAATTGAAAACAGGTACAAACATGATTATAATAAGCATTAGCAAATAAATTAAAGTAAATAAAAAAGTTATTGAAGCTCCCTGTGATGATGCTAATCTAATCGCATTTTTTTCTTTATAATTTGCAAAAATTCCTCCCATACCAAAATTCATGCTTACAAGAGATATTGAAATAATGGCTGTATTGATCTGTGCTACAATAGATAGTTGTGCAGGAAAGTGAATGTTTGAAAAAAAACTAATCGACTGACCAATAAGAAAAATTACCGAAAAATAAATTATCAATCGTTTTAATAACAGGTGATTAAAATTTATTGGAGCACTTCTGATTTTCCATAAAGATTCACCTTCAAGACTGATCATAGGGAATACGAATCGAAGTGAAAGCGAACCAATTAAAAAAACGTTGAATAAAACTACTACTAAATATACCACTGTCTTAAGGTATTCATTATAGGTTTTAAGAATTATTGCATCGATTCCTGATATGCTTGAAATAAAAACTGTGATTAAAAAAATCATCACAATTAAGTGAACCCATTGGCTTGGTTCTCTGAAGAATAGCCAAAATTCTCTTTTAACAATTGATTCATCAAATGTATCCATCAAAGAAGGTTTATTAAATCCAAAAAACTTTTTATTTGATCTGGTTTTAGCACGCAGTTCCGAGGTTATATTAAGTGAAGTTAGCCATGTTTGATAGAACCATTTTTTTGCCATTAAAAGTGTTATCGCAAATAATGTAATCGAGCATACTAAGTTTGCATAAATAAAAGGGATAGCTCGCGCAAATTTATTTGCAGATATCCAGTACAATGAATCAGCAATCCAATAATTTGGTAAGTAATGAATCAGGCTGTTTTCAAGAAATCCAAAGTACTGATTGATATTTGGGTAATAATCAAAAACCTTTCGTATCAAATCCATTGGATCGCTTATAAAATAAAATGCTATGACACTTAAAACATATACTAATGAAATTGATACAAGAACTTTTTTTATTCCGATTTTTGAAGAAAGTTTTAAGATAATAAGAAGTATAATCACGCCCAGTAATCCGGCTGTAAACATAAATGGCAGTATCAGTAAAAATAATGCTACAGGATAAAATGTCCAGCTAAGATTAAAATAAATTCCATATCCAATAAGCACAGACGAGATTATAAGTAAAAGAGTGGTTGAGCTATAA
The DNA here is from genome assembly GCA_036170275.1 of Ignavibacteriaceae bacterium. Classification (GTDB taxonomy): domain Bacteria; phylum Bacteroidota; class Ignavibacteria; order Ignavibacteriales; family Ignavibacteriaceae; genus IGN3. The sequence goes on along the minus strand of JAVHOU010000132.1, from coordinate 33,885 downwards.
AAAAAGTTATCTAAAAATTTAATCAGAAATAGTTTGGTAAAAGAAATTGGTTTTGTTATAAGGTAAAAAACTTCTTTTGATTTATAGAGAGTTGAATACGATACAACAATATTTCCAACATTAATTGTTATAAAAAAAATAAACAGCACAACTAAAATAAAACGATGTAACAGAAATGATCCAATCTTAACATTTACAAGTAAATATTCGATGGTACTTAGCGTAAGTGAATAGCAGCCGTATGCAAAAAGTAAATAAACTATTGCCGAGCCGATACTTTTTAAAACACTTGATAAACTGATAGGGGAGTTAACTTTAAGAAAAATAATAATTTTATACCGAAGTATGTGGATTAATTCTTTCATTATTTTGTTAAATGTAAAAACAGCGATTCTAAATTATTGTGGTCCGATCCTCTAATCGTTTCAACAACTTCTTTTTTGTCTTCATATATCATTCTTCCATCTTTAATAATACCAATGCGTGTGCAAACTTCTTCAGCAACGTTTAAACTGTGGGTTGACATAAAAATGGCAGCGCCATTATTAGCTAAATTTTTTAAAACATTCTTAACAACAACTGCACTTTGTGGATCAAGCCCAATCATAGGCTCATCAACAACCAGTAATTTTGGATTGTGCAATAATGATGATGCGATAATGATACGCTGTTTCATTCCCTGTGAGTAATCCTCTGTCCGTTTATCAACCCATTCCCCGATTTGAAGCAAATCAATTGTTTCTTCGATTTTGTTTGTAAGTTTTTTTTTATCGATGGAATAAAGACCACCGCTAAAATAAAGGAACTCGCGACCGGTTAATTTTTCATATAAAAATGGCTGATCTGGTATATATCCGATGAGAGATTTTGCTTCAATTGGATTTTTATAAATATCAATATTATTAATAAGTATTTTCCCGGAGGTTGGTGTGTATAAACCGGCTATCATTTTAATAGTAGTGGTTTTCCCCGCACCGTTTTGTCCAAGGAATCCAAAAAAGTCACCGGCTTTTATACTCAGGTTAACATCATTAACCGCAGTGAAAGCACCAAACTTTTTTGTAAGATTAATTAAATTCAGCATAATATTTATTACTTAAAATGTTAGAGGCAATAATAACTGCAAATTTGAAGTGGATGAACTTAACAATCAAACTTAAACAGATAACAGTCCTTTAATATCTTCATACTTAATAGTCATCAAATCAGAATCTTTCGGATGCTTTATTGACATTATCCTTTTTTCTTGAATAGAAATGGCTTTATCAAGTATTTCTTTAATTGTTCGTGTATTATTAAAATTTTTTATTTTATCATTTCTAAGCTCAGATAACATATCCATCATCTGCTGCCACGCACCTTCTTCAAGCTGATAGTTCCTTTTCTGGCAGATGTTTAATGTAATTTCTAAAAGTTGACGCGTTGAGTAATTCCCAAAATTATAAACATTAGGAAATTGATTTTCAATAACCGGAACGTTCATCAACAAGTATTCAATATCTTCACTGCTTCCTGAAAGAATTGCTACAACTTTATCTTTATATAAATAAAGTTTCTTTAAGAAGTACTGCAGCAATGAATCACTAAAATCACTTTTCCCTTGAAGCGTCATGATTGAATCGTTGATTAATAGGATTTTACCCACAGAATCCTGAAATATTTTATCAAGTATAAGATAAGAATCAATTTTGCTTAAACCGAAAAAAGTTGAACTATCAATTTCAACCAATCGCCCATCTTCTAATAGGGATAATTCTTTAAACATTTTACCAATCAATCTTGCCACAGTTGTAGTTCCGGTACCTTGTTCAGAAACAAAAATAGAATTTAAATTTTTTGATAAAGATGCGATAGATCTTTCTTTCTTCAGCTGATCAAGTTTTATTGAGGCAAGTAATTTGTTAAAAGTATTCTTTACATCATCTAATCCCACAAGACAATTTAGTTCCGTTAGCAATTTATCAAGCTTATCCTCATTAAAAATATTTATTAAGTTGTGTTTATTGTAACTATTAAATGCTGATAAAATATCTTCCTTAGTTATGGTTGAGATAGATAAAAAATTTCTTTCATCATATTGCAATGCGTGATAACGTTTACTCAACTGAATTTTGCTTTCGTTAAATAGATTTCTTATAAATCTTGCGTTGCCAAAGGATTCATCTGGATCAGCACAAATCCTTTGAAGTTTGAGATTTAAAATCTCGACAGCATCATCGGTAAAATTGTAGTTATCCTTATGTGCAAAGACTTTAAATATCTCAGTTAAATCTTCAGCAGAATAATCATCAAAAACAAATGTGTGGGTAAACCTGGATTTTAGTCCCGGATTAGATTCGATAAATTCCGTCATCAGTTCCGGGTAACCAGCAGCTATAACAAAAAACTTTCCTTTGTGATCTTCCATTCTTTTTAAAAGGATATCGATAGCTTCTTTTCCAAAGTCTCTTCCACTTGTGTCACGTGTTAAACTATAAGCTTCATCAATAAATAAAATTCCACCTAAAGCTTGATTAATTACTTTATCAGTTTTTTGTGCTGTTTCACCAATATACTCTCCTATTAAGGCAGATCGGTCAACTTCAACAATTTGGCCATTTTCAAGAAGTCCTATTGATTTAAAAAATTTACCGAGCATTCGCGCAACAGTTGTTTTACCGGTTCCGGGATTGCCTAGAAAAATACAATTAGCATAAAAAATTTCTTGTGTGTTTATTCCTTGTTTTTTTCTTTCCTGAATGAAGTTCAAATAATTTATAAAGTCTGATAAAGATTGTTTTAGATTTTTTAGCCCGATAAGATTATTAAGTTCTTTAACAATTGAATCGGATGAGTTTGCTTGAAGCATTGATTGTGTTAGATGTTCTGCTTGTTTCGGTTGGGAAGTTGACTGTTTATTCAAATCTTTATAACTATCCAGCGAATAATTCTGGATTTCTATGATGGGATTGCTTCCGATTAAAAAGGAATGCTTGCAGACTAATTTATTCTCTAAAAATATTTCTACTCTGCATTCACCGTTTTTCCAGAAACCTGGAGCCGGAGTTCCCCAACTCTGAACAAATTCTACAATCTCCCAATCTTTTTTTATTTCAAGATTGAAATTGTTTTTACCAACTTCCTCATCTTCAAAGTACCAAATACTATGTCCGCTTAAAAATAAGTCACGATTTTTATAGTATGGATTTAAAAGCAGTACCTCGATTGCAGTAAAGCTCGTTCTACTTTCTTCAAATTGTTTTAGGTAAATCCGTTTTTCTGAACTAAAACTATCTTGTAAATCAAACATCCTGGTTTGTATTATATTAAAATCGTTTTGAGAAAAATAATTAAATGACTTATCGATACTATTTTCTTTCGAATCATCTTTTTTAATGATTAATTTTTCTTTGCCCTTAATCGAGTATTGATAATTAGATTTATTTGCTGAGTTTAAATTCATCTTTCTGTAACCGAAATGAATAATTATTATTTTATTTAGTTGCGCTTAAGCAAAATCCTTGCCATCTAAAATCATTCATTTAAAAACAAAAAAGGCGAGGGAAAACCTCGCCTTGTAAAAATAACGGAAGTAAGAATGATTAATACATTCCGTCCATACCACCCATACCTCCTGGAGGCATAGCTGGCATAGAATGTTCTTTTTCTTTTTTCTCATAAACAACTGCTTCGGTGGTAATCAATAATGAAGATACTGAAGCTGCATTTTCAAGTGCCGTTCTTGTTACTTTGGTTGGATCGATAACACCGGATTTAATAAGGTTTTCATATTTTTCTGTTGCGGCATTAAATCCAAAATCATCTTTACCTTCTTTAACTTTCCATAACACAACTGAACCTTCAAGACCTGCATTTTCAACAATTTGCTTTAAAGGTTCTTCAAGAGCTTTCTGAACAATCTTAATTCCAGTTGTCTGATCTAGATTTTCGCCTGTCAGATTCTCAAGTACTTTAGAAGCTCTAACTAATGCTACACCACCGCCGGCAACAATACCTTCTTCAACTGCGGCACGGGTTGCATGTAAAGCATCTTCAACTCTTGCTTTCTTTTCTTTCATTTCAATTTCTGTTGAAGCACCAATCTTAAGAACTGCTACTCCGCCAGAAAGCTTAGCTAATCTTTCCTGTAATTTTTCTTTATCATAATCAGAGGTCGATTTATCAATCTGTGCTTTAATCTCATTTATTCTTTTCTTTATGTTATCAGCTTTACCTGCACCTTCGACTATAGTTGTGTTATCTTTATCAATAACTACTTTTTTAGCTCTACCAAGATATTCTAAAGTTGCATTCTCTAACTTATAACCTTGCTCTTCAGAGATAACAGTACCGTTTGTGAGAACTGCAATATCTTCCAACATTGCTTTTCTTCTATCACCAAAACCTGGAGCTTTAACTGCAGCAACTTTTAGTGTACCACGAATCTTGTTAACAACAAGTGTGGCAAGAGCTTCACCTTCAAGGTCTTCAGAAATTATTAACATCGCTTTGCCTTGCTGTGCAACTTTTTCTAATATAGGTAAAAGGTCTTTCATTGCTGCAATTTTTTTATCGTGGATAAGAATGAAGGGATCTTCCAAAATTGTTTCCATTGATTCAGTATCGGTTACAAAGTATGGAGAAATATAGCCGCGATCGAATTGCATACCTTCTACAACATCTAAAACGGTTTCTGCAGATTTACTTTCTTCAACAGTTATAACGCCGTCTTTACCAACTTTTTCCATTGCATCTGCAATAAGATCACCAATTGATTTATCATTATTTGCAGAGATAGAACCAACCTGTGCAATTTCGTTTCTTCCTTCAACTTCTTTGCTTATAGATTTAAGATATTCAATAACTTTAATTACTGCTATATCAATTCCTCTTTTCAGATCCATTGGATTGGCACCTGCAGTAACATTTCTTAAACCTTCTTTATAAATTGCCTGAGCAAGAACAGTAGCAGTAGTTGTTCCGTCACCAGCCACATCACTTGTTTTTGATGCAACTTCACGAACCATTTGTGCGCCCATATTTTCAACAGGATCATCTAGTTCGATCTCTTTGGCAACTGATACACCGTCTTTAGTAACAGTTGGTGCACCGAATTTTTTTTCAAGAATTACGTTTCTTCCTTTTGGGCCTAATGTAACTTTAACTGCATTAGCGAGTTTATCAACTCCCGCTTTTAATCCTGTGCGAGCTAAAGAATCATATTCAATTAATTTTGCCATATTATTATCCTTTATATTTTTCCAATTATTTATTTACTTACCTAAAATTCCGAAGATATCACTCTCACGCATAATGAGATATTCTTCACCATTGATTGTAACTTCTGTTCCACTGTATTTACCATAAAGAACTTTATCACCAACTTTAACTTCCATTTTAACTGCTTTACCGTCGTCAGTAACTTTACCAGGACCAGCAGCTACAATAGTTCCCTCAACCGGTTTTTCTTTTACAGTATCAGGTAGAATGATTCCTCCAGCCGTTTTTTCCTCAGCTTCAGCAGGTTTTACAACTACGCGATCTGCTAATGGTTTTAGTTTTATGTCGCTCATATTATTACTCCTTTATTTTTAATTAAAATTTGATTAGCACTCTTATAAAGCGAGTGCTAATATACTCTCCCCAAATGATTTTGTCAAGGAATTTGATAGTATTCCAATCTAAATTGTTTGATTTTACTCACAAATAATAATATTTTTTAAGGTGAAGATTAAAAACCTTAAAAAAGAGTTAACAGGATTATGGAAGAATATTCATGATCTAGACGCTAAAGTCATAATAATATTTTTGTCAGTCGCTGCGCTTCAAACACTATCCTTCTACTTTACCTCAAGAAGATTTTTTCGAGAAAACTTATTTGAAAGTTTTCAAAATTATTCAGATCCATATTTATTAGAATATCTTTACTGGTTTATTGGAGATTTTTTTACTTTTTTTATTTTGAGTCTGCTAATAATCAAGTTTGGATTAAAGGAAAAGCTATCCGACTTTGGTTTTAAAATTGGCGATTATAAAATTGGATTATCTATTGCACTGTTTTTCATTTTTGTGATGGTGATAATAATCTGGTTTGTTTCTGCAACTCCTTCTTTTGCTGAAAAATATCCACACTTATCCTCTGCAAAAACTAACTGGAATACCTTCTTAATTTTTGAATCAGGTATGTTGATTTACATGATCGCATGGGAATTTATTTGGCGTGGATTTATGCTATTCGGATTGGAGAAAAAGTTTGGGTATTACTCGGTACTCATTCAGATGATTCCATTTGTCATACTTCATAATGGCAAACCTTTTTTAGAAACATTTGGAGCGATTTTCGGAGGAATCGCACTTGGAATTCTTGCATTAAGAACTCGTTCGTTTTATTATTGTGTAATAACTCACATTGGAGTTATGTATTCAATAGATTTGATATCATCATTACGTTTTAGAGCCAATGATTATGGTATCGGATTAGATTCACTACTAAACTTATTAAAACAAATATTTTGAGGATAAAATGAAACTCTCATTAAATGTTGATCACATTGCAACTTTAAGAAATGCTCGTGGTGAAACACAACCCGATCCGGTTACTGCTGCTTTAATAGCCGAGCAAGCGGGTGTTGATGGAATTGTTGTGCATTTAAGAGAAGACAGAAGACATATAAGTGAGCGTGATGTACGATTACTTCGTGAACTTATAACCACCAAGCTTGATCTTGAAATGGCGGCGACCCCGGAAATAATCAAAATAGCTTGTGATATCGGACCGGAATTAGCTACTATCGTTCCAGAGAAAAGACAAGAGCTGACTACAGAAGGCGGAGTAAATGTTATTGATAATATTTCATTGCTAAAGGATACTATATCTGAATTGCATGGCAGTGATATTGAGGTATCACTCTTCATCGAGCCAGACTTAAGTCATATTGATGCTGCTGCTGAGATAGAAAGTGATTTCGTTGAAATTCATACCGGAGTTTTTGCCAATGCTCTTTCAGAGGAAGAACAATTTGATGAACTTGAGAGAATTCGGGTTGCGGTAAAGCAAGCAAAAAAATTAGGATTGGGCGTAAACGCAGGGCACGGTTTAGATTATCAGAATATAAAAGTTTTCAGAGAATTGGCTAATATTGATGAAGTAAGCATTGGGCATTCAATTATAGCACGGGCACTTTTTGTTGGTATAAAACAAGCAGTGACAGAAATGTTTGAATTGATAAGAAAAGGTTAATGACTTTCATCCTCACAAGAACACGAAAGTTTTTCACTTTTTGATTTTTCAAATGATTCTTTGCCTTCTCTATAAGCAAATAAAGCTATGCCAATAGATCCTGCAATATCAAGGTAACTGATTTTAAGAATTTCATAACTTAAACTTGATATCAATAATATGAAGGAAAGATAAAAACAAGTTTTCGTACAATTTGCATCTGCAACTATAGCATCAGAATTTAGTTTTTTGCCGACATTTAATTTATATCTCATCAGGAAATACATTGTTAATATTGAAATAGCAGAAATTATTATTCCGGCGAATGTGGTCTCGGGTTTATTCCCCAAGATTAGATTAATTACCGCGCCTAAGACTAATCCTGCCGTCAATAAATAAAAACTGAATCCTGTAATTCGGAGAGCAGTCCTTTCAAATCCATCTCTTTGCTCTATTGATCCATTCTTCATTCGAATAATCATATGGAAAATTCCTAAGCCTGAAATAACCTCAACAAAACTGTCGGCACCGAAACCAAATAATGCTAAAGTTTCGTCTTTTAATCCAAAGAATATTGAAACCAAACCTTCAGCAATGTTGTAAATAATGGTAATTAAGCTGAGCAGTATAGCCATTTTTATTAGCTTGGAATATTTATTAGATTTTTCCACAATTAAGGTATTGTTCATAAACGTTTAAATTTTTCTTTTACTAATTGATGTTAGAAAAATATCATTTCGGATTTAACCAAATTATTTTTTAAGTACTGAAAAAACCCTTGCATTCCCAAAATTCTTGTTTTATTTTTACGGCGTCGCTAGCAGAAGGTTAACCCCCAGACCTTTTGTTAGGACAAGCCCGGTAGCTTCGGTTACCGGGATATTTTTTTTAGACCTTCTATAAAATACTCAACCATAAAATTCCTAAAATCAGCGTAATTAAGGTAACTGGTAAACCAACTTTAAGGTACTCATAAAATTCTAATTTAACTCCCCGTTTTTTGGCAGACTCCGCTACGATAAGATTTGCTACCGAACCGATCAAAGTTAAATTTCCTGCAAAGGTGGAGGACATTGCAAGTGCCAGCCATACTGTTTCAGGATTTGGAATTTTAAATACAGCCGGAGATAAAATTAGGACTGCCGGTACATTGGAAATTATATTACTTAGAATCGCAGATACAATTGAAAAATCTGAAATAAAATTTCCTGTAAATGAATAACTTTCTAAACTGCTGATTGAAGAAATGAAATATTGATTAATTGTGTGAGTAATTATAAACAATCCTATAAAGAAGACTAACAAAGACCAATTAATTTCTACAAAAACTCTTTCGGGTTTTATTCGTCTTGTGATGAGCAATAAAGCTGCACCGCTAAGAGCAGATAATGACACAGGAAATCCAAGATTAAAAGCTGTGAACATTATTAATAAGACAATTATGCTTTTAATTAATAACGGGTGAAATACTCTGTAATCTTCTTCTACATGAGTTATTAGTTTTTCTTTTTTGAATTCTTCTCTGTAAATCCCTATTATGATTAGCCAGATGATAATCAATCCAATTAAAGCGATGGGTGTTAATCTCAAAGCAAAATCTACAAATGATATTTTAGAAAAAATTCCTATTATCATATTCTGTGGGTTCCCAACAATCGTTGCAACCGATCCAACATTTGCTGAAGTTGCTAATGCAATCAAGTAGGGGATCGGATTTCGTTTAAGTGAAAATGTTATATCGAGAATTAGAGGCGTAAACATTATTACAATAGTATCATTAAGAAATAAAGCAGAAAGCAAACCGGCTGAGAATATAATAAGTGCTAAAAGTTGTTTAGGTGTATTTGCAAGTGAAATAATTTTTGAAGTAATGATTTTAAAAAATCCTGAAAGCCTGAGATTTATATTTAATATCATCATCGAGAAAAGTAAAATTATAGTATTTATATCAATGGCTTTATAAGCATCTTCAAGATTCAATGCTCCAATAATAATTAAAGCAGTAGCGCCAACTAATGCAATTGTTGCGCGGTTCATCCTAAGTTTTGGAAGCGAGCCTAAGGCAATACCAGCTAAGGTTATTATGATTATTAATAAAATTAGATATTCAAATCCGGACATAAATATAATTTTAATTTAATTTTTCAGTTCAAGAATGAATTAAAACTTGTTTGAAATATATGTAAAACTAAAATGATTTATTCTTACCAGAAGTTTTATTGGTACTTCGAACTTACAGGAAGATTATTTGAAAGGTCATAAGATTAAATCAAAAAGGTTGGGAAGTAATTTCTTAATAAGTAACATTATTTATTCTTTGGATTATCAGCAGGATTAGATAGGACATTAAACTTAACGTAGAAATTAAATTCGAATTGATTTTTATATCAATCAATTTTAATAATAAAAAATTTTGGCGTCTAAATTGTCTTTAATTAAAAGATGGGTTTCAACTTTTTTACTTTTTTGTGATCAAACATTTAGGGAAAATTTACCTACCTATTTTTAACGCATTTTTTGTGCAAAATTTGTCGTCGAATTGTCCCAAAATCATTCAAAATAGGATATTGAAAATATTTCAATACATTCTTCTGATGAAGAGATTGTGGTATGATACTTGGCTTTTTATCTCAACAAAAAAGACGGTAATTATATGAATAACCTTCAATCAATCTTAACAATGGGTTCAATTTTTATTTTATCACTTGTGTCCCTAAATTTTAACAGTTCGCTCTTACAAAACAATACCGTTGAATTAGAGAATAAAGTATACTTAACTGCATTTTCTTTAGCTGATGACATGATTGAGGAAATAAAACAAAAGGCTTTTGATGAAAAGACACTCGTTTTTCCGACCGTTAATCGTTCAACTTTAACTCCAGCCGGCTCTTTAGGAAAGGAAGGAGAAAATTATCCTTACTTTGATGATGTTGATGACTATAATAATTACTCAAGAGATGCTGATGAGCCCCACGCAGAAAAATATCATATTGCAGTAAAAGTATATTACGTTTCAGAAACCGATCCGGATACCGAAAGCAGTACTCAAACCTTTCATAAAAGAGTAGATGTAACTGTCAGCAGCCCTTATTTAAATAACAACGCTAAATTAACATTTATCTTTACTCAAAAATAATATGTCTATATTAATTGATATACTTGGTTCTAGTTTTATTGGCGGTTTAATTTTACTGCTGATACTTAAACTAAATTTGTTTGCAAATAGCAGCGGTGTTACATCTGATAATGAATTAAAACTCCAGCAAAATGCAAAGACCCTGGCTGAAATAGTAAATTATGATTTTAGAAAGATAGGGTACGACTGTGATAGCACATCAATCGCAGTTGCAGATTCAAATCGAATAAAATTTTATGCAGATATTGATAGAAACGGTACCGTTGATATTATAGAATATTATGCAAGTGATTCAACAAAAGCTTTAGGAACTGAAAATCCAAGAGATATAATTTTATATAGAACAGTAAACGGTGTTGAAATGGGTGGACCAACATTAGGTTTAACAAAAATCAAATTATCGTACTTAGATCAGTTTAATATTGTTACTAATATTTTAGCTAATATCCGTTACATCAAAGTTGAGCTATGGGTAGAATCTGAAATTAGGGAACAGGAATCTAACTTTGTTAATCCTAATCACCCTTACCTCTTTACTTATTGGGAAATGAAAATTAATCCAAGGAATATATAACTATGGGAAAGATCAGTGTAATTTTGACCATTGGAGCGTCGCTTTTGATAGCATTTATGATTCTTCACTTAAATTCCAATGCAAGTGAAGGTTTAAGTTCAACTGTCAATATGTTTGAAAATACTCAGGCACGCTTAATTGCAAATTCCGGAGTAGAAATTTATCTCGAAAAAATGAGACGGGATAAATCTTTAAAAAGTGGTACTTTCCTAAACAATGAAATGCTTGATGCAACTTATGATATTTACATTATTCCCGGTACTAATGACTCTGTTACAATAAAATCTATCGCGTATTATATGAATGTAAGCCACGAGACAATTGTAAAAGCATTAAGATATCCTGTTCCATTTCCGATAGCACCAGCAGCTATTTATGTTTCAACAGCTGCTGTCCAAAATGCTAAATTAACTGGAAATTTTTTAGTTAGTGGTTATAATTATGATAAAGATGGTAAAAATCCTGTAAAAACAGGACCAAACATAGTCCCGGGCATTGTGGTAGATAATGTTGCAGATAGTATCGAAATTAAAAATAACTTAGGAAAGAATACTAGTAATCAAATTACTGGAAAAGGTGGGAACCCAAGTATTGCTGTTAATAATTATAATATTGACTGGGCGGGAGTTTCTAATGATATTGCATTTTCTGCAGATCAGACTTTAGGAACGGGGATATACAATGGAGGAACATTTGGTACATACGCAAGTCCGCAAATCACTCTTATTAACGGAGATGCAACATTTAATGGAAATGCTACAGGCTCAGGAATTCTTGTTGTTAATGGTGATCTTACAATTCGTGGTACTTTTGAGTTTAAAGGTATTGTAATCGCGTATAAGGAAGCTACAATAAAAACTGAATTGAACGGAACAGGCAGTGTATTTGGTTCGTTGATCATCTCCGGTAATTCAGTTGATATGAGCATTTCAAATGGTACATTTAACGCTTTATACAGTAAAGAAACTCTTGATAATGCAAAACTTAATTTGAAATCATCCCGTTTTAAAATACTTAGCTGGTGGGAATAAATATTAAATTTTTATAAAACCCTCTTTTTAAGAGGGCTTTTTTTTGTTTGTGATTTACGCATTACTTTTTCTCCTTCCTTAATAATATTTTTCACCTGTACAAATTTTATAATAAAGAATAGTTTAAACTTTGGAGCGGTGATGCAAAACAATCTTATTAAAAAATTAGAGTTTGATAAAGTAAAATCATTCAGTGGACACTGGGCAACTAAAATGGAGTTGTTTGCTGATATGTGCAGATACAACACTCTTGTTGCAGTAAAGAAAGCCGGTTCAGGACATCTTGGTTCAAGTTTAAGTGCGATGGATATTACAACCTATCTTTACTTAAATGAGATGAATGTTTTTGATGTTGGATTAGATTCACCTGACAGAGATATTTATTTTTCATCTAAAGGTCACGATGTTCCGGGTTTGTATTCTCTTTTCTATGCACTTGGAATTATTGCTGA
>JAVHOU010000132.1:12504-21394 GCA_036170275.1 Ignavibacteriaceae bacterium | reverse complement strand
GATATGGTTTCTATGGCAGGTGGCTTAGCAAGAATGGGATTAGTTCCTGTAGTAAATACTTTTGCAAGTTTTCTCGCCGCAAGAGCTAACGAGCAAATTTATAATAATGCCGGTGAAAAAACTAAAATAATTTACACTTGCCATTTTTCAGGAATGATTCCTGCTGGACCTGGGAAATCTCATCAGAGTGTTCGAGATATTTCTTTATTTGGTGCGTTACCAAATATTACAATCATTCAACCCTGCAATGGTGAAGAAACAAAATGGGCAACGGAATATTGTGTTAATGTTGCTGAAGAAAATTGTATGCTTAGATTGGTGATAGGTCCTTCACCGGGAAAAATTGAACTACCAAAAAATTACAAATTTAAAATTGGTGTTGGCGCTGAATTAACCGAAGGGAAAGACGCAATTCTTTTTGGATACGGTCCCGTAATGCTTCACGAGGCACTTGTTGCCGCTGATTATTTGAAGAAGATTGGATTTGGATTAAAAGTAATTAATATGCCTTGGTTGAATAAAATTGATAATAGATGGCTGAAAGAAATTATAAAAGATCAGAAAAGAATTTTTGTTTTAGAAGATCATTCCGCAGTCGGCGGACTTGGTGACAGAGTATTAAATGCATTAGTGGAAATTCGTGAAATTAGTGGCAGAGAGTTTACAAACTTTGGATTGAAGGAATATCCAGAATGCGGGACTCCGTTTGAAGTTTTAGAATTTCATCAGTTAGATGGAAAATCTTTAGCTCAAAGAATTTCTGGTGTAAAGGATATTGAATCAACAGATTCAGTAAAACAAAAATATACTGCTGATGCACCGCAGTAATTAGTGTCATTACGAACGAAGTGAAGTAATCTGTTTTTCAAACCCAATAGTTTGGTTTTCTATGTTGGTGAGCAATTGCAAGAATAAGTATATGATCTTTTTCGATTGAGTATAAAATTTTGTAGGGAAAGCGATGAAGTAAAGCTTTTCGAACTTCTCCTCGTTCGATTGACTAGGCTTCTGGATGTTCGTTGATTCTTGCGATGGAGGATCTTATTTCTTCTCTGAATCGGAGTCCAAGTCCGGCTAATTCTGTTTCGTAAAAAGCGATTGCATCATCTAGCTCATTTTTGGCAAACTTCGAAAAAAGTATTTTCATATTCTATTTGAAAATCTCATCAACTGGTATTGTTTCAACTTTACCATCTCGATATGCGTTTAATCTTTTCTCTGCTTCTTCCGCCCATATTTCATCTATCTTTTTATCGGGTTCATCAAGACTTTTTATCAATCCTTCAATAATTAAAAATCTTTCTGCGGGTTTTAACTTCATTGCCATTTCTAAAATATCTTTGTTGCTCATAATACCGCCTTATTTTTTTTTGATTGTCCTACAACCTTAAAACATCCAATAATTTTTATGAAAATCAATTCTTATTTATTCATTAAGTTTTTAAGTTGAAACTCATGCCTAATTGGATGCATAACAGCGTGCTCAAGCATTGCATCGATGCAGTAATCAACTCCCCAATTGGATTTGTAAACTTTATCTTCAAAAAGTTTTGGTTCTACATTTACTAATGGAAGTTTCCATCGTTCAAGCAAATGTGAAATTTGTTCATCTGCTTTTTCTTTTATAATTTCTGCGGACGGAGTTTCATTTATCAGTGGATCAGGTAATTGAAGTTTATCGCACATCCAAATCATATAACCTCTTGCTGATCTTAAAACATGATATAACAATGTATCTAAAGATTTGTAGTATGGATCATCAGAGACAGGAAGTTTAACTCCAAGTTGCTTTGCTTGTTTCCAGGTTTCATAAAAAGATTTTATGTGTACTTCGTGCAGTGCAACAAGTGCTTTTGCCCCATTGTATTTATATGCAATATCTTCCATTGATTACACTTTAACTTTAATTACAACTTTTTTTACGTAGGACTTATCATTTACTTTAATTCCCGGTAAATGAACATCGGTAGGGAAGAAGATTGCAAACATTCCTTCATCAACTTGAGTGAAAGATTTATCTCCAATGAAAAATGTTATATCGTTTTGCTTGTTGTATTCATCAATTACTTTTTGGTTTTCTAAGGGAGCATAACCCATTAGCTCACTTCCTTTTGCTACAAACTGAACATCAATATATTTTTTGTGCGCTTCAAGCTTTCCTTCACTTTCATCTTTTGTGTTGTACTCATTTACGAGAGCAAAAATATTATCGCCATCAATTTCATATTTGCCTAATTCCATTTTGGAGAAATCAGTTTCTTTTAGATAAGCAAAAGATTTGTTTATTCTTTCTCTAAGTCCTGAGTAAAGATGTGCGTTTGAGAGTTTGTCTATGATCATATTAATCCTTTTCTTTAAATATCAGTTCAAGTAGTTGTCTAATAAATCTTTATTAGTGTGTCATTCCCGTGAAAATGGGAATCCAAAATATTTTAAGCTAAATGGATTCCCACTTTCGTGGGAATGACAATTCGTTAAGTATTACTTATAAGACTGTCTCTTTGTAATTAAACCTTTTACTAAAATAAAGAATTTAAATTATGAACATAAAAGGCAAGCCCTTTTATATTCGTCTCCATACCCTCGCCAGCAACATAGTTTGAATTATAATATCTTACATCAAAATGGTTTGAAACAAATTTTACAACTGAACTATTTGTAACTGAACTTAAAAATTTTAGTAATCCTGCACTTCTTATTTCAAATCCATTTGTAGATTTATTGTTTAAGTCTTTCCCTTTCATCTGACCAAATTTAAGTAGGAATGATTCCAGCAAATTAAATTGCACTCCTGCGTGTGTAATTACTTTATCATCACCTTTAACCTGTAAAATATTTCGCCCAATATTAATATCACCAATAAAAGATTGATAACCATCTCGCCTTATTATAGGAAAAAGGGAATCCGGTTCCGTCTTATATTTTAATAGTAAATCTTCCGCATCAACAGTAAAATCTATTCCAATAAATCTAAGTGGATTATCTTCATACTGAATATCAACGCCGGTTGAAATCCCATAACCTAATCTTGCTGTTCTTGGTAAAGGATCTGCTTGCGCGGGATCGACATAATATATTTCATCACCAATATTTGACTGTGAATAACCTAATGAAATATTTACAAATGGCTTTAATGGTTTTTTGTCTAGGATATTAAAAGTTATCTCCTCACCTATTAACTTTAAAACAGGGACACTAATTAAAAATCCAAAATCAAGGGAACTTGTTTTTGCCTCAAAGCTTGCGAGAGTATTACTATATATCGGGGACAGTTTAGATTTTATATCCTTATAAGTCAGTCCGGCACTAAAAAGCAAATGATAGTCAATTCCCACGCCTATTGAATAAGCTTTATATTGATCTTTGTCTTCACCCATTGGGTAATCCCAATTAAGTGTTAGTTCAGGATTTGCAAAACCAAATCCAACGCTTATTGGAATACCAACAAGGTTTTTAAAATTATATCCAATATTTATTGCTGATCCTTTTATTTGGAATTGATCCATGCCCCAAAGTTTCACTTTAGATGGATAAAGCATAAAAGAAAAATTATTTTTCTGACTTGTAAATCCAAGTTGAGCTGGATTAAGCAGAAAGCCATAAGGATCGTCAATTGGTAAAGATGTACCAGTATATCCCATTGCATTTTGTGAAGGTGAAATGGGAAAGGTCAGGAACCAAACAGCCGCTTCACTTTGTGCAAAGTTTTTATTACTGAAAAATAAAAATGAGATCAGGCTGATTATTAGAATCGTGTTTTTCATAACTCTCCCTGAATAATGATAGCAAAACTATCTAAACCATATTAAAATTAAACAGATAAAAATGTTTACCCTAAAATCTTTCTGGCACAGTCACGAAGTGGTTCGTGACTGCTGGAGAATTATAAGTGAACTCCAATTGCAAGTTTACCAATTGTTTGTTTTCTAAAATCTCCGGAGAAAAGATGTGAATCTGCAATTACTAAATCGGCGGAGAAAATATCGTAATTAAATCTTAAGCCAGCAATCAGAAATAAAGCATTCATTTTTTCGTTAATGTCAAAAAAGTTTTCATCATAATTTTTATCTGTGTAGTAAAATCCAAATGAAGGTGCAAACATTTCATTAATTCTGTAAATACCGCACGCAGAAAATTCTAGTTGATTTTTTACTTGATCATTATCTGCTTCCCATAATACTCCTGTTATCATAGCATTAAGTTTGAAGGATTCTGAAAGGTCAACTGAAACATCTAAATTAAATTTATCAGGGATGCTTCCAACAAGTTTATATTTATTGTTGAATGGAATTACACGATTCGAATCGGGATAGCCATAAATTAAGTCGTTGCTGTATTCAGAAACCTTTTCAAAATCTGGCTCAATCTCGTATGATAATCCGACCCTTAATTTTTTGTCATCAGATAGTTGGTTAGAATACTGCAATCCAATAGCATAGCTTCCAACGTTGTCTGATTCATCACTCGTCATTTCCCAAAATTTTTCGTAAAATTTTAAGTTATTATAAGAATATCTGAATCCGATTTCTAATGAAGAAGTCTCATTAAATAATTCAGGAAAAGAATACGAAGCTGAGAATGAATAGGATTGAATGCGAGTTTTATACTCTACAGTGAAATATTCTCCTGTTCCACCGGGATTTTGAGAAGTTGTAATTTGTATTGAATCAAAATCGAGTGAACCGTTATACTTTTGCCCAAATCCCAATCCAAAAGAAAAATCATCAAACTTAATAACAGCACCCGCAGATTGCGGTATCCAATCGTTTTTACGAGTTGTACCAATATCAGCAATCCATCCTTCTTCAATTTCAGAACTAAGTTGATACGACAATCCAAAGGAGTAATTAGAAAAGTTTGAAATTGCTGCAGGATTCATAAATCCAATATTAGAAATATTATTATCAATTGAGGAATTGCCTGACGAGTTTAATAGATTAATTCCAAAACCTTGCGGCGCGATGATAGCCTGTGTTTCTACATTTTGCGGAAATGAAATAGTTGAATAAAATAGAGCAAAAAACAAAACTAACTTTTTCATAGAACCCTTGAAATAATGTTTTTGAAAAATGTCATCACGAGCAAAGCGAAGTGATCTGATCAATAAACAGATTGCTTCGAGGCTGTCTCAAAAGTCTGTTTTCGTCAACCTGAACTCGTTTCAGGTTCTCATTTCATTTCAAAATCGAATTATTAGATTCCGAAATAAATTCGGAATAACACTTTTGAGACAGCCTCTCGCAATGACGTCCAAATAAAACTATTTTATTATTTTCTTTTCTCTTAAAACAGTTTCAACAGTTATAGAACCAATCTCTTGCAATTCATATTTTACACGTGTGCTTGGTTTTTTAATATTAATATATCTGCTAAGATCAATCGGAGTACCAATTACAACTGCATCACATTTTGTATTGTTGATTGTTGTCTCAAGATCTTTTAATTGTGCTGCGCCATATCCCATTGCAGGAAGAAGAACGCCAATGTTTGGATATTTTTCAAATGTTGCGGTAATAGATTTTACCGTATATGGTCTTGGATCAACAAGTTCTTTTGCACCGAGTTTTAATGCTGCAACAACACCTGCGCCGTATTTCATTTCACCGTGAGTTAGTGTTGGTCCGTCTTCAACAACAAGAACGCGTTTACCTCTGATCATTTCCGGATGTTCAACTGTAACAGGGGAAGCGGCTTCAATTATTGTTGCTTTAGGATTTACTTTTCTGATATTATCTCTAACAGTATTTATTCCTGAGTTATCAGCAGAATCAATTTTATTAATCACAACTGCATCAGCTAATCTTAAAGAAGTATTGCCAGGATAATATCTCATTTCGTGTCCTGGTCTATGCGGATCAACAACTGTGAAAGTTACATCAGCTTTGTAGAATGAGAAATCATTATTGCCACCATCCCATAAAATTATATCAGCTTCTTTTTCTGCTTCACGTAAAATTGCTTCGTAATCTACACCTGCGTAAATAACTCCACCTCTTGCAATGTGTGGTTCGTATTCTTCAATTTCTTCAATTGTACATTTATGTTTTTTAAGATCAGCATAAGTTGCAAAGCGCTGTACTTTTTGTTTTACCAAATCACCGTAAGGCATTGGATGACGAATTGCTACAACTTTTTTTCCTGCCGCTGTTAACACTTCAACAATTTTGCGTGATGTTTGAGATTTACCGCAACCGGTTCTAACAGCTAAAACTGCGATAACAGGTTTTGTACTTTTAACTTCTGTTTCAGCGGCTCCAAGTAATCGGAAAGAAACTCCTGCTGCATTAACGATTGATGCTTTAGTCATAACATATTCAAAAGGTACATCAGAGTATGAGAAAATTACTTCATCAACTTTTAATTTTTTGATAAGAGCTTCTAATTCTTTTTCTTCGTATATCTTTATTCCATTTGGATAAAGTGTGCCGGCAAGTTGCTTGGGATAAGTTCTACCTTCAATATTTGGGATTTGTGTTGCTGTGAATGCTACAACATTGTAGTCTTTGTTGTCTCTGAAGAAGACGTTAAAATTGTGGAAATCGCGTCCAGCAGCGCCCATTATCAACACGTTCTTACGAGCCATAGAAATACTCTCCTTTGTGCTTTTAATTTAAGTTGTTGTATAAAAATATTTTGATTCATTTAATGCTATATTTTAAAAATTACTGTTACAAATCTAAGTGTTTTTTACAAGAGTTTCCTTGAAAAACATACAGGATAGTTCAACATTATAGGTGGTTAATTTAAAAAGTGCGTTTAAGTTAAATAGGGCTATAAAATAGATTTGGGCATTCAAAAAATATTTTATAAAAAAAATTATTCTGGCAAGATTATTTATAAATTTCAGTCAATCATTTGGATAATTTTAATTTTTAAGGAGCGACTATGAAAAATCAAATTGCACATTCCGGCACTATCTTAAAACTTCATTCGAGAAAACATTTTCTGAAAAATCTTACAAGAAGTTTTTTAACAGGATTTGTAATGATATTAGTCTCGCTTGGCATTGGCGGAATTGGTTATCACTTTTTTGGTAACCTGGATTGGCTTTCTGCATTCTTAAATGCATCAATGATACTAACAGGTATGGGTCCTGTAGATCCGATGGTAGAACCATTTGGAAAACTTTTCGCAATATTTTATTCTTTATTTAGTGGAGTTACTTTTTTAATAATCGCTGGAATTATCTTTGCGCCAATATACCAGAGATTTTTACACAAATTCCATTTGGATATTTATTCATCCAATCAAGAAAATATTGAAGGGAAAAAATAATGCCGAGTCTTATTCATGTTGAAAAACATTTTAATGCGAGCGAAAGTGTGCGTGATGTTGTTATTGGAATGAGCGATGGATTAACTGTTCCTTTCGCGCTGGCAGCCGGATTAACAGGTGCAATTGCTTCATCATCAATTGTGATTACCGCTGGCTTTGCGGAAATTGCTGCAGGTTCAATAGCAATGGGCTTAGGAGGTTATCTTGCTGCTAAAAGTGATAACGATCATTATCTAAGTGAAAAAAAACGAGAGCATTTAGAAGTAAAGGAAGTAGAGCAGATAGAACTTGAAGAAGTATCAGAAATATTTAAAGATTATGGTTTAAATGAAATTGAAATTCAACCGATTTTAAAAAACTTTCAATCAAAACCAGATAAGTGGGTTGATTTTATGATGAGGTTTGAATTGGGACTCGAAGAACCCGATCCGAAGAGGGCATATAAAAGTGCAGCTACAATTGCTCTTTCATATATAGCCGGTGGAATAATCCCATTATCACCTTACTTCTTTTTTTCAAACGCTCAAAAAGGATTATTATTTTCAGCATTCGTAACTATGATTGCTTTATTATGTTTTGGTTTTATAAAAGGGAAGTTCACCGGTGCAAAACCATTTCTTAGTGCCTTTCAGACAGTTTTGATTGGAGGACTGGCGGCTGGTGTAGCGTTTTTATTAGCAAAACTTATTGGATAAAAATTTGTATTGTAATTTTTTTCAAGTGTTGAAATTTGATTTTATCAATTTCACTGAAAATGATTCTGTCCAAAGTTCAATAAAAGATTATTAAATTGCTATCATAAAAAATATAATTCGCTTAAAATTTCAGCGAGGAAACAAATGAAAGCATTATTCTTTTTCTTTATTCTATCGATTTCTATTTTGCCGCAAAACAATCCAAAGTTTGATGATTACTTTTTGGATGAAACATTACGCATTGATTACTTTCATATCGGTGATTCAAAGACAGAAATGATTACGATTGATAAATTTTTTCACTATGGAATTTGGGCGGGCAGCTTAACTCATCTTATAGATAATTTTAATAATGGCAAATACTATTGTAAAATTTATGATGCAACTTCAAAAAATCTAATTTACTCAAAAGGATTTGATACTTTCTTTGGTGAGTATGTTTCCGGCGATGATGGAATAAAAGGAATAATGAAAAGTTTTCAAGAAACTGCAATCATTCCTTTTCCAAAACACAAAATCATCTTTGCATTAGAAAAAAGAAATGAAGCAAATGAATTAGTAGAGTTTTTTAGAACTGAAGTTGATCCGCAAAGTATTTACATCATTAAAGATAGAATAAAAGATGAATCGGTTGATATATTTAAACCCGTGAATAATGGTGATCCGCACACAAAAGTTGATATTGTAATATTAGCTGAAGGATATACTAAATCTGAAAAGGAAAAGTTTCAAAAAGATCTTAATCGTTTTGTAGGATATTTCTTTGAACAGGAACCATATAAATCACATAAAAGTGATTTTAATTTTTATGGTGTATTCAAACCTTCAGCAGAAAGCGGAACAGATTTGCCCGGCGCAGATATTTTTGTAAACACAGTTCTCAACACAACTTTCTGGTCTCTTGGTTCTGAAAGATATTT
>JAVHOU010000132.1:0-12404 GCA_036170275.1 Ignavibacteriaceae bacterium | reverse complement strand
GATAAGTATTTAATGAGCAGTAAATACTGGAATAAAGTTGGAGCATTTGAAGGAGCTGGTTATCAGCCAAAAGGAATTTACCGTCCGATGTTAGATTGCATTATGTTTTCTAAAGGTGATAAGCCATTCTGTAAAGTTTGTGAAGAAGCGATTAAAGAAGTAATAAAAAGTTATACGGAATAATAATTATGAAAACAAAACTTGATATTGCAAAAAACTGGCTGCCCCGTTACACGGGAACTCAAATTGATGAGTTTGGGGATTATATGCTTCTTACAAATTTTCAAAACTATGTTGAAAAATTTGCTGACCGATTTAAGTGTGATGTTAAAGGAATTGGCAGACCAATGCAAACCGCTACTAACTCACACGGACTTTCGATTATTAATTTTGGCATGGGTTCTGCAAACGCTGCAACAATAATGGATTTACTTGTAGCTCGTGCACCAAAAGGAGTTTTGTTTCTCGGTAAATGCGGCGGATTAAAACGATCAACGGAAATTGGATATTTTATTTTACCAACAGCTGCTATTCGAGGTGAGGGAACAAGCGATGATTACAAGCCAAAAGAAGTTCCCGCTCTTCCATCTTTTAAACTTCACAAATTTGTTTCAGATAAAATTGTAGAAAGAAAAATGGAATATAGAACAGGGGTGGTTTACACTACCAATCGCCGCGTTTGGGAATGGGATAACAACTTTAAACAATACTTAAAAAGGCTTTCAACCATTGCTATCGATATGGAAACTGCAACTTTATTTATAGTTGGATTGGTTAATGAAATCCCGCGTGGTGCATTGCTGCTTGTTTCAGATATACCTATGATTCCTGCAGGGGTAAAAACAGAAAAATCAGATAAAGAAGTAACGGGTAAATTTTCTGATCTGCATCTTGAAATCGGGATTGAAGCTATGACTGAAATTGGCGATAAAGGTGAACCTATAAAACATTTTACGTATTAGTTAGCGTTTCCTTTTTAGGCAAATTAAATTTTAATAACATTTCAGAAAATGAAAACCAGCTTAATCCAAGTGACCAGCCAGCAATTGCTTCTGTTAAAGTATGTGCACCACCTGCAATTCTACCAATCCCCACCATAAATATTAATATAGATGCAGCAATGAAAAAGTAAAGATTAACTTCCGATGATCGTCTATGTGATTTTAAAGCTGATGCCGCTGCTAAATAAAGTACTGTTGCAATAAATGCGTGCCCGCTTGGAAAATGTGATAAATTTTCAGTAAGAAAAGTTTTAATGGTTATAACTTCGTTAGTAGAAGTAAAAGATTTAAGAACAATAATTAAAATTATTCCACCTGTAACAGTCATTACAAAATTTAATGCTTTTGTTTTATTCCGGTCTTTGAAAAGATAAATTGAAATAAATATTGTAAAGATTAAAACAACCTCTCTACTGCCAAAAGCAGAAATATTAGTATTCATACCTACAAACCAAGGCTCACCATAGGTTGTGCTCCATTTATTTGTATAACCCAAATGGTCATAAAGTGTGTTCGCAATTTTTGCTGACGCTGGATCGAAAACACCGGGGCAACTGAGCAAGAAAATAAATATCCCCACCAAAAAAATTATTAAAAAACTTTTGCTAATTGCAAAATCTGCGAGATTATTTTTCATTTTACTTCTTGATTACTTCATTCAAATATAATGACTAATGCATTTAAGAGAAAAAGATTTTTGGATTTGTTTATAGAGATAATTTTTTAGCAAGCTTGAATTGGATGGCTTTAGAATGATATTACAAAAAATGCTTTGAAGTGTACCTGCAAAATTTTGACGGCATTAAGCAAAGGATCGATGAAGTGATTTTTTATACACTTAATCTATCTGCAATTCGTCTTAAAAATAAAAATATCGTTTACTTCCTTTTTATTTATAGTTTTATCTTTTACCAAATAATATTCTGCAATTGATAGTTAATTATTTATTTGACAATAAAAATGTTTTTTAGTACAGTTATAATATAAAGTTTTTGAGGTTATGGTGAAAAGAGTTAAAAAATATTTTGACTGCATCATACTGATTTTCTGGCACGATATTTTACCCCCCCCCATCTGTTTTTTGTTGGGGTGGCAAGTATGTTAGCTGCATACAAACCACTGTATTATCTTTTTTTATATGGATATCATCCATTTTTATTTTACTTACAAAATCCTATTCGCTCATTTAACCTGGAGCATTTATCACTTAACAATAAATTTTATTACACTGGTTTTACATAGCTACTATAGATTTGATTGATTAAAAACGAAAGGAATAGTTAATGGAAAAACTTAGCTTAATTATCAATGTTTATATAATTGTTTTACTGGTTAATGCAACTGCAATTAGTCAGTCATTAAACGGTGTAAACCATAATATAAAAAATGGAAAAAACACAAACTCTTTTAATAAAATTTATAATAAAGATTTAAACAAATCCTCATCATTACAATTCTATCCCCTACAAGATGGTGATTTTTGGGAATATGTTGTTACTGATACCACTGTTTTTCTGGGTTCCTATGAGGGGCTGAAATATTCAGTTGCAAAGGAAGTTGTTGGAGATACATTAATGCCTAATGGACTTTCTTATAAAATTTTAAGATGGGAAAAATGTTGTAATAGTGTTAATCAAGCACCTATTTTCGAATACCAAAGAAAAGATTCCACAGGAAAGGTTTTTATGTATTACAACAATGAAGACAAATTGTTATATGATTTTGATAAAAATATAGGTGATATGTATGCATCTCAATATGATGGGTACACTTGGAAAATTTTAAATAAATATACAGTTACCGGATTTTTGAATCAATATTATTTGGCAATGGATATTGGATTATACGACCAGTACACAACAATTACAAGAAGAAAGGAAACTTTGATAGAAGGCTTTGGCTTGACATACTTCAGTGGGGACATAAACCTTTATTCAAATGTCCCTGAAGGGTTTTTTTTCGGTGGAATAATAAATGGTGCTACTTATGGAGACTTACTTGCCAAAAGACAGAAAATAGATTGGAGTGAATTTTATCCTCTCCATATTGGTGATTTCTGGAAGTACCAAGGGAAAGATGGTGTTTTTGAAACTATTACCTACGTTAATGTAATTAAAGACACTTTGATGCTCGATGGAGAATTTTATAAAATGATTCATACCCAAAATTATGGTGGGCCATACCCAGGTGAGGGGACAACTTTTGAAAGATTAGATAGTATTTCAAACTCTGTTAAGCAGTGGAATACATCTAAGGGAAAAGCAATAATTAAATATAAGTTTAGTTCTTGCCTCGGAGATACATTTTCCATGGGCGATAATTATTTTGTTTTTAGATTTGACGATAAAAATTATGATGAAATACATTACTTTCAGTATCCTGATTTAATATATTTAGGTTATTATTTTGGTAGGGGTTTAGGTTTAACTCAGCGAACCATTGAAGGTGGAGGAGATATTATTGTTGGTGCGGTAATAGACGGAAAAGTCTTCGGTGATACAACAACTACAAGTATAGACGAAGAATTTGATATCTCCAATAATTTTGAACTACACCAGAATTATCCTAACCCATTTAACCCAGTCACAATAATAAAATATACGCTTAAAGACGCTGGTTTAGTTAAAATTAAAGTTTATAATATTCTTGGAAGTGAGGTAGCTGAATTAGTAAATGAAATGAAGGAAGCCGGGTATCATTCGGCAGAATTTAATGCTTCAAACTTACCAAGCGGAGTTTACATTTACACAATGCAGGTAAATGGTTTTTCTTCTTCAAATAAAATGCTGCTTTTAAAATAAAAACAAACAAATATTTTGTAGAGACGTTTGCAAAACGTCTCTACATTATAATAATTATTTAATCTTTTCTTCTTTTTCAATAATTATCTTTTTAATCTTCTTACCTTTTGAATCTTTATTAACATCAACTTGTACTTCAATTTCTTTTTCATCTTTCATCTTGTCGAGATATTCTTCGGCAGCTTTACCTTCGTAAACTTCAACGTCCTCTTTACCGTTTTCGTTGGTTGTAACTTTAACTATCTTTTTTCCATCATCATTAGTAACTATAATTTTCTTCTCAATTTGTTTAATGTCTTCGGCAGTTGAATCACTATCTTCATCATTTATGTAAACCCTAATATCTTCATTGGTATCAGTGTCATCATCATTCAGTTTTTTAATGACAATCCTTTTGTTCAAGCTGTCTCCTTTTATAATTTTCCCATCATCTGTAAAGAACTCAAAATGTTTCATTTTTTTGTCTTGTTTCATAGAAGAAAAAAGTTTTTCAGCTTCATCACCATTAAAGGTATATACCTTACCATCAGATTTAATGATAATCTCATCAACTTTACCTGAAATATCTTTAAGCATTTTGTTTACATCAGACTGTGCATTTGCAAAGAAGGAAATTAAAGTGAATAGCAAAACAGAGAATAGCAGTTTTTTCATAATAAAATCTCCTTATATAATTTATAAAAGTTTGGACGGAGATATAAGATTTTTGTTCCCGAAAAATCTGTACCTACTCAAATTAAATTCTTCTTCTAAATCCCTCACCCATAACTTCGTGAACATTGCTTACGGTAACAAATGCTTTTGGATCAACTTTTTTGATTATGCTTAACAATTTTGATAGCTCTTTTAGAGTTACAACAGTTGTAAGTATTTCACGATCTATATTTCTGTAAAGTCCTCGTGCTTTAATTGCTGTGGCACCACGACTCAGATCATCCATAATTGCTTTGGCTATTTCTTCGTTGTTATCGGATATAATATTAACAGAACGAGCGTAGTCAAAACCATCAATTATCACGTCAACAATACGACTTGAAATAAATAATAAGAACAAAGCATAAAAGGTAAGTGTAACTGCGGAACGATCGCCGGCAATTCCTTTAAAGTCAATAATAAATCCTGCAAGAAGAATTACAAAAAAATCAGTAAACATTATTGCCATTCCCGGTTTTACACCAAATCGTTTTTGCATTATTGCAGCCACGATATCAGAACCTGCTGTTGTTCCTCTAAACTTAAAAATAATTCCTAAACCCAATCCAAGTAATGCGGCACCGATTAAAATTAAAAACATAAAATCATTGTGCTGAAGATTTTTAATCGTGGGAGTATCTTGTAATCTGATAAAAGGGAGACCAGGTACATCGCCTCTGAAGAAATCTATAAAAAAAGAATTGAGTGTGAATCCAAAAAAAGTTCTTACTCCAAACTCTTTACCAAGTTCTTTAACTCCCCAAATATAAAGTGGAATATTAAGTACCCAGATCATCAATCCAACAGGAAGTCCTGTTAAATAATGTACACTCATTGAAAGTCCGGTAACGCCACCAGGAACAACTTTAGCATCAACAAGGAAAACACCTATCCCGATTGCCATAATTGCTGCGCCAAAAGCAATAGCCGAATAATCTAAAATTGGATGTTCTTTAAATAATTTATTTTTCATTTTTATTCCTAAAAGAAATTACATTTTAAAATTATAGATAAAGCAAATCAGCTTAAAATAAAATGAATAATTAATTTTGCATAATTACGTTCTGCTGATTGAAATTCCTTTGCTATTTTTCTATTAACGATCAATAAAAATTATTTTCATAAATTTAAAATGCTTTTAAAACAAAAATTAGAATATCATTACAAAGCTTTTGATAGAACCAAACTCGAACCTGATCCGCTTCAGTTTCTGCATCAGTTTGATGATGAAAGAGATATTGAGGTAGTTGGATTCCTCGCTTCAATCTTTGCTTATGGAAATGTTAAGCAAATTGAAAACACACTTAAAAAATTTATTAACATCTTTAATGGTGAACCATATTTATTTATCAAAAATTTTTCAAAAGAAAATGATGCAATCAAATTAGCTGGAATTAAACATCGATTTTATACCGAGGATGATATTGTAAAGCTGTTTTTTATATTGAGTAAAGAGTTAAATGTGAATAAATCGATTAAGAATATTTTTCTTAAAGGATACAACTTTTCCGATAAAAATGTAAAAAACGGAATTTCGCATTTTTCAAAACACTTCTTAAACTCATTTTTGCAATCATTTGGAAAAATAACTAATGGTATGAAATTTATGTTTCCTTTGCCGGAAAAAGGTAGTGCGTGCAAGCGGATGAACTTATTCTTACGCTGGATGGTTAGGAAAGATGAATTAGATTTTGGCTTGTGGAGTGAAATCCCAACTACTAAACTTGTGATACCGGTTGATACACACATTGCCAGAATTTGTAAAACATTAGGTTTAACAGGAAGAAAAAATGTAAGCTGGCAAATGGCAGAAGAGATCACACAAAATTTAAAAAAGTTTGATAGCCAAGATCCTGTTAAATATGATTTTGCAATTTGTCATATTGGAATAAGAAAATTAAAATTTTAAGTTTATATCAGAACAAACATTTATTTGTTAACTCATGAAAAATTTTTCAGAAGATAGATTTCCTTATAAATATTTACTTTACTTTTTTGCAGTAACATTGGTTATTTCAATTGCAGGTTATATGTTTTACCTGGATAGAAAAATTGCAATTGAACAAGAACTTTACAGACATGTTGTTGCGATTAAGGAAATTAAGTTACAGCAAATAGAGAAAGAACAACTTCAAAGAAAAAGTGTGATTCAATCATTTCTTAAGATGCAGGAAATAGATGATGATCTAAATAATCTTTTTACTGGGAAAAGTACCAATGCAATACAAAATAAAATCTCTGATTGGGCTACTGGATTAAGAAAAGATTTTGATTTTATAAGTATAAATATTTTTAATAATAATGCTGAGCTTCTTTTTTCCACAGACACTTCAAAAAGTATATTCCAAAATTTTCTTAAGCACGAGTTAAAAGTTATTCTTCAAAAAGATACTTCATCATTGACTAATCTTTATATAGATGTAAATCGAAACCTCTTGCAGGCGATAATTACTCCTGTAAAAAAATCCGGTAAAGTAAATGGTTTTGTCTGGACTGAAGTTTCTTTTTTTGAATATCTATATCCAATTATAACATACTCAAAACAAGAACCGGGGGATATTGAGTACATTCTTCTCAAGAGCAAAAGCGATTTTGGGTTTATCCTTAAAGACATAAAAGTAAATGACAATTATGTACTTCAAACTTTACCAATAAGTAAAAGTGATAAAACAGAATTAGAAACTCTTATTAATAAAAGAGGATTTAACAGAGGAACTGAAATTAAAGGTACAAAAGTAATTGCATCGGTAAATGATATTCCTGGTACTGATTGGGTACTTATTGCAAAAATCAATCAGGATAAAGTTACTGAATCAACAAAAATCACTGCACTTATAATTGCTATCATAACAATTCTGTTAATCATTCTATCTGCAAGCATAACCTATGCGATCTGGAAAAGGAGTTATATTCAATTTCTTATTCGGACATTCAATTTACGTAAAGAGAAAGATGCGCTTAACGAACGATATACTTCGTTAACCAAGTATGCAAATGATATGATTTTAAGTTTGGATAAAAACGGTAAAATTCTTGAAGCGAATCAAAAAGCATTTGATATTTATGGCTACGGTAAAGATGAATTACTTAATATGAATTTATTGGATTTGAGCTTAAATAGAAAAAAAGATGATGAAGTTATTTTTTCTTCAATCAATACATCAGAAGGAGTGTTGTTTGAAACTAATCATAAAAGAAAAAATGGTACGATAATTCCAGTTGAGATTAGTTCTAAATTAATTCAACAAGGTGATGATGAAATTTTGCTTGCGATAATAAGAGATAATACAGAAAGAAAAAAATTAGAGTTAGATTTAATTCTCGCTAAAGAAAAAGCAGAAGAAATGGATAGACTTAAAACTATTTTCCTTTCGAATATGAGTCACGAATTAAATACACCAATGAGTGGAATTATGGGATTTTCGGAACTACTTCTTCAAGAGCTTGAGAATAAAAATCAGCGTGATATGGCTTTATATATTCACAAAAGCAGTAAGAGGTTAAATGAAACATTAACTTCATTACTAGATATTTCTAAAATTCAGTCTAAAAATCTGGAGATTAAATTTAGCTCAATTGAAATTATTGGAGCTTTAAAACAATGCCGCGAAATTTATAATGAAACAGCAATCGCTAAGGGAATAATAATTAATTTTTCCACAACCAAAGAAAAAATATTTATCAAGGGAGATTTAGCAATTCTTCATAAAATACTTTGTGACCTTTTGGACAATGCAGTAAAGTACACAAAACACGGTGAGATTAATCTTAGTGCTGATATTGAAAATAATTTTGCCGTAATAAATATTGTCGATACTGGAATAGGCATATCTGAAGAGCACCTTGAAATGATCTTTGAACCATTCAGACAAGTTAGTGAAGGACTAACCCGCAAATATGAGGGAAGCGGATTAGGTTTATCGATAACAAAAAAATATGTTGATGTGTTAGGAGGGAAAATTAGTATTAAAAGTAAGTTGGAAGTCGGAACAACTATAACTATTAAATTTCCTCTTGATGTGAAATAATATTTTATTGAGTACAAAAATAATACCCCATTACTTTCTAAAATCCTGATTAACCTCAATTTTATCCCAATTTCAATAAATCTCCCTGATTAGTTTTTTTGTCTAACTTATTTTAAATCAAAAAAATGTTGAGAATAATCAATAATCCTTCTTAAATTTAGCGTAGCGTTTATTAAACATGTGGTTCTAACCGCAAATTATTTTAGCACACTCAAGGAGTAAAATATGTCTGAACGAAAACCATTTGTTCCTTTTGTCTCATCTGAAACCAATATGGCGGAATTTACTATTCGTGCTCTTGTAATCGGATTAGTACTTGCCGTTGTACTCGGTGCAGCAAATGCTTACTTAGGTTTAAAAGCCGGAATGACTATCGCAGCAACTTATCCTGCTGCAGTTATTGGTATGGCTTTAATTAAATTAATGAAAGGTACAATCCTTGAAGAAAACTTTACTAGAACAGTTGGTTCGATAGGCGAATCCATTGCTGCAGGGGCTATCTTCACGTTACCCGCATTTTTTATTGCAGGTATCTGGAATCCTTTCTTCACTCCTGGAAACTACATGATATCTGCCGCAATAATGGTCGCAGGTGGTATTCTTGGAATTATGTTTGTTGCTTTACTTCGAAGAGTGATGGTTGAAGATGTTGAATTGCCTTTCCCTGAATCAGTTGCCGCAGCAGAGATTCATAAAGCAGGGCAGCACGGCGGAGGCGGTTCAAAATTTTTATTCAGCGCTATGGGAATTGGAGCTGCGATTCAATCTCTGGGTCAGTTTAAATTATTTGCAGTTTCCTGGGATAAACTTTTTACTGTCGGTAAAGGACGTTTACTTTTTAGATCTCCGGATATAAGTCCAGCATACATAGGCGTAGGATATATAATTGGCCCACGTTTAGCCGCACTTAACTTTAGCGGTGGATTGCTTGCATGGGGATTATTAACTCCGATGATTGCATACTTTAAATTTTATGACCAATCTCAATTACCAGCAGATTTTAATTGGGCTGCAACAATGATATCAGTTTGGAAAATGTATGTTAGACCAATTGCTATCGGTGGAATGTTGGTTGGTGCTGGTTTTACTCTGTGGAAAATGAGAAAAAGTTTGATGACTGGAATTTCACGATCAGTAAGTGATGTTAAAAAAGCTGCTTCCGGTGAACATGTTGAAATAAGAACAGAAAAAGATATTAATTTCAAATGGATTATGATTGGAATTTTAGGAACTGCGGTTGCTACATTCTTCATTTATAATTTCTTTGCTCAAAATGTAGTAGCAGCTTTAGTTGCAACAGTTGTTATGATAGTAGCAGGGTTTTTCTTTGCTGCAGTTTCCGGTTACTTGGTTGGAATTATCGGTTCGAGTAATAATCCAATTAGCGGATTAACATTATCAACACTTGTTGTTGCCGCAATCCTTATGGTTGCCCTTGGAATGAAAGGTACGCAAGGTGTTGCTGCTGTACTTGGAGTTGCTGCTGTAGTTTGTGTTGCTGCCGCTGTTGCAGGAGAGATGCTGCAGGATTTAAAAGCCGGGCATATTCTCGGTGGTACTCCCTGGAAAATGCAGCTTGGTGATATTATCGGAGTTGTGGTTGCGGCTTCAATTATGTTCATACCACTTTTCATACTTCACGAAGGAGATATTAAAATGGGAGGTACAGGATTTGGCGGCGATAAATTACCAGCTCCACAAGCAAGCTTGATGGCAATTCTTTCACAAGGAATTGTTGCCGGAAATATGGAATGGATTTTAATTTTTGTCGGTATGTTAATGGGCGTTGGTTTTATAATGATGAATGTAAAAAGCCCGATGCTTGTTAGCGTTGGAATGTATCTTCCATTAGGGACAACGTTTGCTATTTTTGTTGGTGGTTTGATCAAAGGAATTGTTGAAAGAATCAACGCAAAAAGAAACTTTAACGATGCACAGAAATCAAGGGTTGAAAATAATGGTATCTTGCTTGCTGCAGGATTGATTGCGGGTGAGGCTCTTATCGGGCTGCTGTTTGCGGGCTTCGCATTCTTTGAAGTTTCGCTGTACAGCTTCTTTGCCGAACCGTCATTTATTGTAAGTTTAATTGTACTTGCGTTTATTGCATGGCTGCTTGTTCGAATTCCTGTTAAGAATGCAGGTAATCCAAATGACCCGGCACCGCCGCAAGTTTCTATGTAAATAAATAGAGATTGATTTTTTACTATGTCACACTGAGCTTGTCGAAGTGTGACATTTAATTTTTAATAGAATAATTAGCCATCCTTCGACGAGCTCAGGATGACGTTGCTTGCATATTATTGTTGGATTATTAATTTTCTGATGTCATTATCATTTAAAGAACGGAAAAAAATTTTAAAGAGTACTAACACTCTTGATCTTACTCCAATCAGGATTTATTCTGAAGAAAAAGATAACGACGGAATAGTAACAGTAATCATTCCTAAATTTAAAAATAAATTTATGGTAACATTCATCTCGCCAAAACTAAAGAGTGATCAATTCCGGATTAAACTTGATAAGTTTGGTTCTGCCGTTTGGTTGATGATGAATGGTAAAATTAAAGTTGATAAGATCATCAAAGAGTTAAAACAAAAATTTGATGATGAACTTCAAGAAGCTGATGAGCGAGTTGTTAAATTTGTATTTCAATTGTACGAACAAGGATTCATTTCATTTAAAGAAATAAACTAAAAGGAGTCTATTATGGAATCAGTATTAGGTAAGTTAAAACCAGAATTGGTTTGGTATCATTTCGAGGAGATTTGTAAATATCCTCGTCCTTCTAAAAAAGAAGAGAAGATCGCTGGCTATATTGTATCAGTCGGCAAAAGATTAGGTCTTCAAACGGAACGCGATAAATTCGGCAACGTTGTTATTCGTAAACCTGCTACACCAGGTTTTGAAAATCGCAAAGCAGTTGTTCTTCAAGGACACATTGATATGGTTTGTGAAAAGAACAGAGAAGTT
This sequence comes from Ignavibacteriaceae bacterium, assembly GCA_036170275.1. GTDB lineage: Bacteria > Bacteroidota > Ignavibacteria > Ignavibacteriales > Ignavibacteriaceae > IGN3. The sequence continues at coordinate 911 of JAVHOU010000132.1, read as the reverse complement.
GAACATGATTTTGACAACGATCCAATCTATCCATACATCGATGGCGATTGGGTAAAAGCGAAAGGGACAACACTCGGCGCAGATAATGGAATTGGTGTTGCTTGTGCACTCGCAGTTCTCGAATCAAAAGATATTGAGCACGGACCACTCGAATGTTTATTTACTCTTGATGAAGAAACAGGATTAACCGGTGCATCAAGTTTGAAGAAGGGTTTTTTGAAAGCTGATATACTTATCAATATGGATTCTGAAGAGCTTGGTTCGATTTTCATTGGATGTTCCGGTGGAAAAAATACCGCTGCTACGTTTAAACCCAAGTTGGAAAAAACTCCCAGAAATTATTCTACTTTTGAATTAAAAGTTGGCGGATTAAAAGGCGGACACTCAGGACTAGAAATTCATGTTGGAAGAGGAAACGCAATAAAAATTCTTAATAGGTTAATCTGGAGTTATTCGCAAGAAAATAAAATTCACTTATCAGAAATTAATGGTGGCAACAAACACAACGCAATTCCACGTGAATCATTTGCGGTTGTTCTCGTACCAAAGAATGACGAAAAGAAGTTGAAAAAACTTGTATCAAAGTATAATGAAACTGTAAAAGCTGAATACGCTTTCCCCGAGCCTGATTTAATTGTTTCGATAGAAAAACATGCTGCACCGGAAAAGGTGATGGATGAAAAAACTCAGAAGCATTTAGTAAATGCTTTGTATGCTGTTCCTCACGGTGTAGTTAAAATGAGTGATGATATTCCCGGATTAGTTGAGACCTCAAACAATCTTGCCGTAATAGAAACTGTAGGCAAGAATGTTAATATCGTTACAAGTCAGCGCAGTCCAGTTTACTCGGAAAATGTTGACATCACAAATATGGTTACCGCAGTATTTAAACTTGCCGGTGCCGAAATTAC
>JAVHOU010000131.1:0-14920 GCA_036170275.1 Ignavibacteriaceae bacterium | reverse complement strand
ATTTTTGGTAAAAAATTTATGCCGCTTGGATTTGATAAAAGGGCATCAACTTATTGGGAAAAGAAAGACACTACCTCTAAGAAACAAATTGATTATGAAAGACAGTTTTAGAAATTATTATATTCTTGTAAGAAAATTACGAGCATTGTTGCAAGACTGCATGAATGCATGCATCCATGCATTCATACAATCATGCATTTGCGTGATAAGTTGCAAGTTGATTTAACTGATTAATACTAAAAAATGAGATTGATAAATTAAGGTAAACGTAATGAGCAAACTATCAATACTTTCAGAGCTGTGGGAATTTCTTAAGGTAAGAAAAAAATGGTGGCTGCTGCCAATCATTTTGTTTTTAGTACTGCTTGGCGGATTGATAATCCTTACACAAGGTTCTGCATTAGCACCATTTATTTATGCAATATTTTAAACTATGATTTCGTAGCACAGACTTAAGTCTGTATTACGTTAATATATTATGAGAAAGAAAATTAAAATAGTCATCATAAAGAAAAAGAAAAGAGTTCCTGTTCCTCAGAAACCACCAAAGGTTGAGAAGAATCCAAAAGCATATGATAGAGACGAGGAAAAGAAAATCATCAAGGAAAAAATCAAGGAAGACTTAAACTCAAATGGTTAAGACTTCTGTAATTGCTGCGTTTTATAATGATATCAAATATTTAAAACTTGTACTTGCAGGATTTGAAAAACAATCAGAAAAAGATTTTGAATTTATTATTGCTGATGATGGTTCTAAAGAGGAGGTTGTAAAAGAACTAGAACATATCTCTTCTAATTACTCTTTTCGCATAAAACACATCTGGCATCCTGATAAAGGATTTAGAAAAAATAAAATCTTAAACCAGGCAATTCTTGCATCGTCATCAGATTATTTAATATTTATTGATGCAGATTGTGTACCTCATTCTAAATTTGTTGAGGAACATTTGAATGAAAAAGAACAAACCAAAGTATTAACTGGCAGAAGAGTAAACCTATCTCAAAAGTTTACCAAGCTTTTAACTGAAGAAAATATTAACGAAGGGTTTCTTGAAACAAGCAATTTATTAATGATTGAAGATGCAATATTTGGTAAATCGAATTATGTGGAAAAGGGTTTTTACTTTAAGGTTAAAATTTTAAGAAATATTTTGAATAAAAAACAACGCGGACTTCTTGGCTGCAATTTTTCACTCCACAAAAAAAATATTATTGACATTAACGGATTCGATGAAAGATACGAAGCTCCGTCTATCGGAGAGGATTCTGATGTGGAATTCCGTTTAGGGTTAAATGGAGTAAAAGTAAAATCATTAAATCATATTGCTGTTCAATATCATCTCTATCATAAACTGCAGGAGAGACTGCAAAAAAACCTCGATCTTTTTGAGGAAGTTAAGAAATTAAAGTTAGCTTACACACCTTTTGGTTTAACAGAAACATAATTTGATTCTCTGAAATTATTTACTTACTGTTCCATTGTAAATATTTGAGGTTAATATGGAAACCGTGCTAAAATATTTTATATGTTTATTCTTTTATAATTTTGCTGCAAGTAGATTGGCACTCAGTGGCGGTGGATTAGCTCACTCTCTTTCTTCAAAAGTATCTTTCCAACTTAAGCATTTTTAGGAGCTAACAATGAAAGCAATCATACTGCTTGTAATATTTATAAGCTATTCAATAAATTCTTTCCCTCAACTAACTGATCCTATTAATTCAACGGCGTCTAAATACAACAAAAGAGGAATATTTAATAATGGTGATTTAAGTAGTGGAGGTACAGAGACCGTAAGTGATTATGATGGTAATTTAATGATAAATTATTCGACGCATCTTGCTTTACCTAATGATTTATCTAGTGATTTCACTGTAATTCTAAATAACAATGTTCAACATAGAGCAATCAGGCAATGTACTGCTGTAAGATCCGGTTTTATGTTTAACGTTCCAGAATGGATACTGGGTTATAAGGGTATTGCATTGCAAACGCTTAATTTTGAAACGTTGGCACATATAGCAACTGTATCTGGGTATTTAACAAGAGGAGAACTCGTTCCAATGCTAATACCTGGTTATCATTATTCAAATTCTCTCCAGCATAATTATGATGGCTTTTCTAAGCCAGATTATATACAGATATTATTGGCGGATGGCTCATTAAAAACATTGCAAAATACAAATACTGGTCCTACAACCGGAATATATGTTGAGAAAGGAACTTCTACTTCAACAGGGTTTGCAATGGTTCAAAATTATTACTTACCCGGAGCATACACTCAACATTTTAGGCAAGTTTGGTATAAACCGGGGGATGGGTTAACATATTTTTTTGAGGAGGAGCCGGTTAGATACGGTGCAATTAATTCTGAAAATTTTGAATTGCCTAAAGCACTCTATCTAAAGCAGGTATTTGATCAAACTGGCAGTAACGTTACTTTTGAATATGGCTACATCAGTACATACACAGAAAAATACGGCAGGAAAGTTTTACTTAATATTAAATCGAACAGAAGGACGAGCAATCCTAATGGTGAATTAACACTTGATTATGGAAACCCAAATTATTTAAACAGTATTATCATAAATAATTATAACTCAGATGATTATTTGAAACTTTATATAACCAATCCAAGTGCGACACTATTTGGGAGTATAATGTCTCCAGACTCTAGTAGAATACTTTACGTTACTAAAATTGAAGATAAGTTGGGTAAATATGATCTTTTCACATATTCCCCATTTACAGATAATATTGTAAATAGAATATTTTCATATGGGTCCAGTGGTAATACTACAATTTCTTGTGCTGGTTACTTAGTTGATGTAGCTTTTACTATGAATTACAATTTCTATCTTCTTAAACAAGTAGATTATTATTCTGGTCGGCGTACAGTGTTTACATATTATAATGATTTTCTTAATTCAAGTGTAAAGACGAGTGTTGAGCTTGCGAATGAATTTCAAGGGCTGATGCCCAATTTTGATCTATCGTTCAGGGATTCCTTCACAAATTTTATGTTACAAAACAAAGATACTTTTAACAAATATTCTCAAGACTCAAACAATGCATTGCTATTATCAAAAACAGAATCGTATATTTATAGTAGGAACGGCTCTGGTGGTCAATTTAGTCCCAAAGTAGATAATATATTAACAACCATAACAACAACAAATCATATTACGGGCGATAATTCATCTCCGTCAAGCGTAACTGATATAAAGAACTATTCGAAAATTAGTCATAGCGATGTTTATTATGGATTAGCTGATATTTCTTCGACAATAAAATTAATAACTGAAACGAAAGATGGTGGCAGTGAAGGCAAGGTAGTTATTAATAATTACCCTAATTTAGGAAATTATATAGATAATTCTTCACCCAAAGACTCATATTACGATGGAACCTTCGATACTGATTCTACATTAGTATTGAAATATAACGCTGGTTCAACTAATCATATCACTTATAAGACATGGTTCTCTCATTCATATACAAACCTTGATTTTAAAAGACAATCTGATAATGTTTTGCTTTTACGAAGATATTTAAGGAACAACGATATAACTTTTGATCCCAAAACATTAAACAATTATACGCTGTATAAAAACTTCTATGAATCTCCAATCTATGATACAAATACTAATACAGCTTTGTTTTACAAGACAAGTTTAACTCAAGAAAAGAGACAATATACTGGGCAATTCGGAACAACTCCTAAGAATGATACTTATTATAGTTACTATGATGCTACTGAATATAATGGCGAGTTCCTTGGAAAATTAAAAGAAGTAAAGGAATTTTATAATATGGCTCCACTAACCAGAAACACATTATTTAGCTATTATACAAGTTCCGAGAATTACTTCTACAGGGGATTTCTGAAATCAAAGACTGATCCTTCGGGAGCAACGGATATATATACATATCCTTATTACAACGGTTCATCAATTTCTGATGCAGCCACCGGAATATATTATGATTATCAGGGCAATTCTTATACACAAAATATTGGTAAGTTCAATTACCAACTTCTGCCTTTTAGAACACAAAAGAATTTTGTCAGAAATCCCGAAGGTGTAAACACAAACCATACTTATTATTTTACAACCGGATTGGAGAAACCAACTCCTTTGCCAACAGGTTGGCCAAATGGATATATTAATAAAAGTTCAAATGACGTATATTATCGTGATGGAGGCGCAGCTGCAATATTTCAGTCAGACACATTAAATAGTTCTAATAAAAATAATGATCAAACTTTACTCCAACCCGCGCCACAGTCGGAATCAGGGGATTATCTATCATTCATAAATAATAATGGGTATGTTAATCCAGCAGATTATATTAGTGTTACAAATGCAACTTTAAATGTGAGAGTAAATTGTACCTATCGTGCACCAGCGGGCTCACAAATGAAATTTAAAGTATATGCACTTACATCACCATATGTTTATGGTCAGTCAACTTATTATTATATGGGGACTGGTGTAGACGTAACGCTCTCTTCTTACCAAACAACTATTGATCTAGGCATTAATGTTTTGAGTCTGTTGCAAGAACTGGTTATCGTTCAGAAAAAAAACGTTTATGGGTTTGTTTTTGTGGCATCGCCTTATAACCAGACTGAATTGGATTTTGTTTTCACTACTATAACTACTATACCAAACACTAAACCATTATTAAGCGTAAATGGCTTGCAAGCCGTATCTAACATATCTTACAATTATTATAGCTCATTTAACGCTAAAGGACTTATTGAATACCAGACTGATTACAACCAGTATTTTTCAAAATACATTTATGATAATCTTGGACGGTTGAATTATTTAAGCCTGCCCGGCAGTTTTACAAGCAGCATCGGAAGTACAAATTACTCTGCCATTCAATCGTTTAATGATATTTCTAAAATTATTAATATTCAAAACAGGTTTAAAAATATACCAGGTTCAGAGACGAACCTTGAAACACAAATTGGATATGATGCCTTAGGACAGGAAAGAAATATAGCTGTAAAAAATTCTTCCAGTACCTTTGAAACTAAAGCTGCCTTAAAGTATAATTATCTTGGATTAGTCCGACAGGTTACGGATGGTATGGGAAGAAACAAAAAATATAATTATGATTATCTGGGTCGTGTTATTAAAATTACTTTTGATGATAATTATTATCAAGCATTCCAATATTTTCCTGAAACGGGTATTATAGGTAACCAGACATATTACGAACGCGACCTGTTTACAGATGAAAATGGGAAAACAAAAGAAACGTTTTATGACCTTGCCGGAAATAAAATTGCTGAAAGAGCTGGCGATATTTCCGGTTTATTAACACAGTTTTACTATGACAGTTTTTACAGGATCACAAGTACTAAAACTCCAATGAGTAAAATCACAAGCTATCAATATGATAATTATAATAATGTTACCCAGAAAATAAGCCCCGATGAGGGTACATATAATTATAAATATGACCAATTAGGTAATCTAAGGTTTACTTTTCATACAACTGCAACATCTGCTGAAGTTGTATTTACCGAATACGATCAATTGAATAGAGTATTTAGTACTGGTAAAATATCCGGTGATATTAATTTCTTTAATTCCTTGAATCCAAATATTTTTTACCAATTTCAAGCTGATACTTCTAAAAAAGTAGTTTTGAACTTATTCGATGAATATGATAGGAGTGGATTATTTAGCGTTCTTCCATCATTAACATCAACCCAGATTACCGCAATGAATGTAAAAGGCAATCTTGTTGCAACAGCATTCCGTGATAAGCCAGGCAATACCTGGAATTATAAATATTTTTCCTACGATCCTAAAGGTAATGTTAATGGAGAATGGATTAAATTCGGAATCAATAATTGGAAAAGCATAACCAATAGTTATGATAAGCTTAATAATTTAACTTATCAGATTGCAAATAATGATATGTATTACTGGTACAACTATGATATACAGAGTAGGCTCAGCACAGTGCAAACCAATAAAACTAACTCTCAAACTGGAGCAGTGAGTGAAATATCTTACACATATAACTCTGCCGATCAACAAACGCTTGATTCTTATCCTTCAATGTTAGCAAATAGTGTTAGTTTAGGCTACAATTATAATAACAGGGGATGGCTGAGTAACATTACAAGAAATGGTGCAGGATTTTCATATTATGAAACATTAACTTACTATGCAAATGGTAATGTAAATACACAGGCTCTGATAAACTCCGGGTTAAACTCGTACAATTCTTATGCTTATTTATATGACAACTATAACAGGCTTACACAGTTCAAATATTCGATTGGAGCAACTATTGAAAGTTTTAGTTATAATAATGATGGCAATATATCTTACAGATATGTTAACGGAGTGAAGTCTTATTATTATAATTTTGCAGCCGGAACCAATAAATTAAGCAATGTATATAACGGCACAATTACAGGTTACTATACATACGACAATAAAGGCAATGTTACAGCAGATGGATTAAAAAGCATTTCAGGCATAACCTACGATCATAGAAATTTGCCATTGAATATGACGGGAGGGAGTGGAACATATTATTACCGCTACGATGATGGAGGTAATAGGATTTACAAGCAAGACCTTAGCACAAAAGAATTTTACCTGCGCGACTACACAGGTAAAGAGTTAGCAGTTTATGATATGAATACAAACAAAATAAAATTAGCCAACATTTACGGCAACGACGGAATGATAGGTAGAATAGATGTAAGCTGGAATGGCAGCATAAGAACTGACACACGATACTACTACCTAAAAGACCATCTCGGCAGCACAAGAGTAGAATTTGATAGGAATGCAAGTGTAAGCAGCGCTTATGGATATTATGCGTACGGACAGATATCACAAAGCTACAATAACAGCAACCCGAATGATAAGTACAAATTTACAGGTAAAGAGCGCGACACAGAAACTAACTATGATTACTTTGGTGCAAGATATTATGACAGCGAGTTAGGTAGGTTTTTAAGCTGTGACAAATATTCTTATAAGTATCCTTCTTTAAGCTCATATCAATACGGTGGGAACAATCCAATAAGGTACATTGATATTAATGGTGACTCTTTATGGGTTGGTGTTGATCGCAATGCAGCTATTAATATTATTCAGCAAATAGCCAATATAGATGTTAGTTCGATTTATGTAAGTGATGATGGATTAGTAGGAATAAATATAGAGGGACAAGATTTGGCTAATAATGAAGGCCTTTCCGTATTGAATGATATAATTGGCTCAGATAAAAATATTTTATTTTCTGTAAGTTCTGAATATACAGCTAAAGTCTCTAAAGGCGGGAATATAAAACATTTTAATCTTGATTTACCCTTAGTTAAAGGTGCAAATCAGATACTTGGATATAACAACCTATCAATTACGAGCCGTGATAATGTAAATGCTTATTTAATGCCTGCTGATAAAAAATTTGCTGGTGCTGTATACATTAGTTCAAATATACAAATAAACAAAAATAATTCAACTTTACCCTCTGCATCTTTAGCTTTTCATGAACTGGCAGAAAATTATGCAAGAAGCATATTAAATAAGAATTATCAAGATGCTCATCAGTATTCATTAGGACGAGAAAATATTTGGGAACGACAAACAAATAGAGCAATTCCAGTTTTACACGGATATGCAGATAGCATTACAAGAAAATAGGAAAATAGTCATGAGAAAGATTAATGTTTTAATAATTGTAATATTTCTATTATTATTAAAATCGGGTTATTCCCAAGATTATAAGGAACTTCTATATAATAACAATAAAATATTATACAAAATTCGAGTGGAAAGAGGGGACGATAATACCCAACCCAGCCTCATAATAAAGCTAACTGTTAATAATAAAACCAACTGCTCAATATATTTACCCGGTATTATAAAGTATATTGAACCCATTTATGTTAAAAATGAAAACTCTTTTTATTTTAATATAGATATTGATGGGTATCTTAATGCTGATCCTTTAATAAGAGGAGATACTCTTACATTTGTCAAAGTAAGCAAGCAATTTGAGACTATTAAAAAGATATATTTATATAATTTTATCCCTCAAAAAGATTTTAATAATCTGGTAGGCTATGAGTTGAAATTTTATATTTCATACATTAATTATCAAAATAATATTAAAGATATACTATTGTCAAAATCTAATTTTAAATCTGGAGAAGAGTTAAGGGATTTTGAGAATAATTATAAAAGTATATACTTAGGTTCAGTCTTTATGACTTTAAATTAAAACTGATAATATACTTCTAAGATGAACAGAGCAGAAGGCTTGCGGTTTATGATATGAATACAAACAAAATAAAATTAGCAAACATTTACGGCAGCGGCGGAATGATAGGCAGAGTAGATGTAAGCTGGAATGGCAGCACAAGAACAGACACGCGATACTACTACCTAAAAGACCATCTCGGCAGCACCAGAGTAGAATTTGACAGGAATGCAAGTGTAAGAAGCGCTTATGGATATTATTCCTACGGACAGATATCACAAAGCTACAACAACAGCAACCCGAACGATAAGTACAAATTTACAGGTAAGGAACGCGACACCGAAACAAATTATGATTACTTCGGCGCAAGATATTACGATAGCGAACTTGGCCGCTGGCTGCAGGTTGACCCTCTAGCTGCAAAATATCCTGGGTGGAGTCCGTATAATTATACGCTAAATAATCCTTTAAGGTTTATTGATCCTAATGGGAAAGAAGTCAAAATATATTCTCGGTGGTCTGGACCTAAGTTGATAGGAAGTGACCATAGGCATCTCTTTATTGTTGTTAGAAACAGTGAGACTGGTGTATACACTTCTCGATCACTTATGCCTGCTGGGGGCCCGCTTGAGGGAGTGACTACTGCAATACCAGGTGTTAAAGGTGATAAAACTCCTGTGATAATGAAAGATATGGGCAAAGAACTCGGACGTGTTGCAAGACAAGACTCTGGGGAAAAAGATATTGATGTACACTTTGAAATGGTCGTACAACCGCCTGACGGTATGAGCGAGGCTGAATATGATTATATGGTATTAAAAGCCGCTGACGACTATAATGTTAAAAATAGACCTTATGATGCTGATGAAGGACCTAATAGTAATACTTATGTTGACGATGTGATTGAAAGTACTGGTGTCGAACTTCCACAGTTTGAGGGCGCGACTCAGCAGAAATGGGAAGATGAAAAGAAAAATGAGTTAAAACAAAATAATAATTAAAAAGTACACTAAAAGTTAAAACAGAGGATTGAAAGAAATTAAATATCATGAATAAAACATTTCGTGTGCTCTATTTTTTCAATGTTGCGATTATCATTATAGCACTCCTCTCACCGATTGCAGAACTACTTTTTTTTAGTTCTTCAGCCGATTTATCATTGCAATATTTTGCTGTTCTAATTCTACTTTCGATTACTTTTTGTGTTACATTCTTTATACTTAATACTTATGGAGCTTTGAAATATCCATTATATCGGACTAGATTTTTAATAATTGCCTTACTTTTGTGTGCTTGGATAATTTTGGGAATATATCAAATCTTATATTTTTATTTAAACGATATCTCGTTATAAATCTATTTAAATATTATTTTTGAAATAAATTTAGTAGAGTAGGCTTTACTAAGGAATTAAGGGTTTATGTGACAGAATTTTCTCTTAGAAATGAAAAATTTATTTCTGATAGAAAAATACTAATGTGGTTAAACGATCAAAAGAATAGTGAGGATTATTATATAATAGATGAAAATTTACACGATAGTATCAAAAGTATTTTTTCTAAAAATAGCTATGCTCATTTAGTTTTAAAGATAAGTTATTCACAAGAGAATGATATTTATATCATTGCTGACTCACTTATTCAAAAAGGTTGGATAAAAAACAAGTTGCAATTTATTGTATCCGCTCAATTATTAACTATTGATATGATAATAATGGTAATCGTTTCCGAAAACAGTCCACCTTCGGCGGAAGCGACTTAGATAAAATTTATGTTTTAGTCAGTCCGATACTTCTAAAAAAGTAGTCGTAAATTTATTCGATAAATATGATAAGATTGGATTATTTAGCGTTCTTCCTTCATTAACATCAACACAGATTATCGCAATGAATCTAAAAGTCAATCTTGTTGCAACAGCATTCCGTGATAAGCCCGTCAATACCTGGAATTATAAATATTTTTCCTACGATCCAAAAGGTAATGTCAATGGTGAATGGATTAAATTCGGAAGCAACAATTGGAAAAGCATAACCAATGGTTATGATAAGCTTAATAATTTAACTGTCCCTTTATTGATTGTGCTACTATGCCTAAAAAAATAATACAAAATCTCATTCTGACTCAATTATTTTAGTAAAATCTTTAAAAAAACCTAAAATAAGTTTGGAATATTTTTTGTCACGCCTTATATTCGAAACCAATATTTGAAACATTCCTAATTAATTAAGGATTTTTATGTTGGATGAGACTGATCTCCAGATTTTACGTACTTTACAAAAAAGGGGAAGAACAAAAAGGAATGAACTTGCTGAAGAAGTTAAGCTTTCGATTCCTTCGGTTAGCGAAAGACTAAATAAACTTGAGGACAGGCAGATAATTGAAGGATATTTTGCAAAGCTGAATCGTAAGGCTTTTAATTATGATATTATGGCTTTTATACTCGTGATGATGGATTCATCAAAGCATTATAAAAATCTTATAACTAAAGTTGAAAAGATGCCGGAGATACTCGAATGTCATGCTGTGCTTGGTGAAGGTTCTCATCTTCTAAAAGCTCTTGTTAAAAACACAGAAGCACTTGAAAAAGTACTTTCGGAAATTCAATCGTGGCAGGGAGTAACAGGTACAAAAACAACTTATGTTCTATCAACAGTAAAAGAAACTTTTGAAATAAATGTTTAATAAATATAAAAATGTCATACTTCGACTTCGCTCAGTATGACGGAAATAATTTTTAAATTCTTAAATCATAATCAATATTAAATCATAAAGGAAACACAATGGCAAAAACTTCTAATGGAGCAATTGAAAAGGTGCTCAAGTTTATAAAAGACAAAGGGATAAAGTTTGTGGATTTAAAGTTCATGGATTTCCCCGGGCAGTGGCAGCATTTTACAGTTCCTGTAACACAATTTGATGCGGGATCATTTGAAGACGGATTTGGTTTTGATGGGTCATCGATCCGCGGGTGGAAACCAATTCATGAAAGCGATATGCTTCTTATTCCCGATCCCGAAACAATGTTTGTGGATTTATTTGTTGAAGCACCAACACTCAGTTTAATTTGTGATGTCTATGAACCAGCAACAAAAGAAAAATACTCTCGCTGTCCGCGTAACATTGCACAAAAAGCAGAAGCTTATCTTATCTCAACCGGAATTGCGGATACTGTTTATTACGGTCCCGAAGCAGAGTTTTTTATTTTTGATGATGTAAGATTTGATTCGCAGCCCAACGGAAGTTTTTATGTTGTTGATTCTATCGAAGGCAGATGGAACAGCGGAAGAGAAGAAAATCCAAACCTAGGTTATAAGCCAAGATTTAAAGAAGGATATTTTCCTGTTCCACCGACAGATGCATTGATGGATTTAAGAAATGAAATGGTAATGAACCTGATGAACTGTGGAATTGATGTTGAAGCACAGCATCATGAAGTTGCAAGCGGAGGACAGTGCGAAATTGATTTACGCTTTATGCCTCTGGTAAAAGCTGCTGATCAGTTACTTATGTTTAAATACATTGTAAAGAACACTGCAAAGAAGAATAACAAAACCGTTACTTATATGCCTAAACCAATTTACGGCGATAACGGAAGCGGTATGCATGTTCATACATCTCTCTGGAAAAAAGGGAAACCATTATTTGCTGGTTCTGGTTATGCCGGATTAAGCGAAATGGGCTTATACTTTATCGGTGGATTATTAAAGCACGCCGCAAGTTTGCTTGCATTTACAAATCCAACAACAAACTCTTATAAAAGATTGGTGCCTGGATTTGAAGCTCCGGTTAACCTTGCATACTCACAAAGAAACAGAAGTGCTTCAATCAGAATTCCTATGTACTCATCATCACCAAAAGCAAAACGTGTTGAGTTCAGATGTCCTGATGCTTCAGGGAATCCTTATCTTGGATTTTCTGCAATGCTTATGGCAGGATTAGATGGAGTGATAAACAGAATCGATCCGGGTGAACCGCTTGATAAAGATATTTACGATATGGAACCTGAAGAATTAAAAAACGTTCCTTCAACTCCGGGCAGTTTGCAGGATGCACTTAAAGCTTTGGAGAATGATCACGAGTATTTATTAAAAGGCGATGTGTTTACTGAAGATGTAATCGAAACCTGGATAAAATATAAAATGGATAAAGAAGTTAAGCCAATGGCACTTCAACCACATCCGTACGAGTTTGGTTTGTATTATGATGTTTAGTTTGTATTAATAATAGTCATTGCGAGCGAGTCTTCGAACGAAGCAATCTCTCTTAATTATTTGGCAGATTGCTTCTCCCGATAAACCTGTCTGCCGACAAGTTTATCGGGATCGCAATGACGGTTATTTAATCCATCCTTTCCAAACCTCCGGTTGATATCCAACAGTTACCAATCTTTCATTTCTTACAATTGGAGTTTTAAGCAGCAAAGGATCGCTCAACAATTCTTCTTCAGTATCAAAAACCATAAACCGCATTCCGCGGTCTTTAAATCTTTTACTGTCTCGGTCAATCAAATCGTTTAAAGGGATAACACGTGAAATATTTTCTAACTCGCCTTTTGTTAAAGCTTTTTCATTTAAATCTCTAAAGTGAAACGGGATTCTTCTTTCTTTAAAGTAACGCTCAGCTTTTTGAGTTTCTTTGCACTTCTTCGTACCGATTATCTGGATGTTCATTATTTCACATTTGTTTAATTTTTAAGAAAAATAAAATTTTCGATTGAAATATATAACTCATTCTGTTCTTAACGTAGAGCAGACTTTAGTCTGCTTATGTTTGTGTCAAAAAAATAAACATAAAATAAATTTTAGCTATAAATCCTTTTTAAAAAAACAATCTCAAACACAGACTAAAGTCTGTGCTACAGGTAATGTATGAAGAAACTTTAATTATTTCCAATTCCCATCTTAAATTTTTAAATTGCAATCAGTTATTCATCAATTTGGAAATTACAAATGCAAAGAAAAATTTTTTATTGCTCAGTATTATTAAACTTCCTTTTAATCACTAACATTGCTTTTGCTCAAGCATATTATGGCACTAATCCCGATACAGTTAAAGCACAAAAGTTTGATATGGGCAAAATGTGGACGTTTGAAAATCCGCCATTAGATTATTTTGAGAAGGAATATGGATTTAAACCATCACCGGAATTATTGGAAAAGTTTCAGAAAAGTGCATTAAAATTTGGCGGTGGCTGTTCTGCTTCATTTGTGTCTGAAGATGGGTTGATAATGACAAATCATCATTGTGTGCGGGGTATTCTTCCTAATGTACAGAAAGATGAGGAGAATATTTTAAGAGATGGATTCTTCGCAAAATCTTTGGGAGAAGAGAGGATGGTTCCCAATCTTAAAGCTGAGCAGTTAATAATTATTAAAGATGTTACAAATGAAATTCAATCCGCAATGGATGATGGTAAAACTGATGCAGATAAAATTGCTATCCGTGATAAAAAGATTGAAGAATTAAAAATAGAAAATTTACAAGCTCATCCAGAACTTACGTTTAAAGTTATTTCTCTTTACAACGGTGGTAAATATTCTTTATATGGATACAAAGTTTATAATGATATTCGTTTAGTTTTTGTGCCTGAGTTGTTTGTTGCAAAACTTGGCGGTGATCCTGATAATTTTACTTATCCTCGTTATGGGTTGGATTGTGCTTTTCTCAGAGCTTATGAAAATGGTAAACCAATCAAAACAGATTTTTATTTTAACTGGAATAATGATGGAGTGGTTGAAGATCAGCCAGTGTTTGTAATTGGAAATCCGGGCAGAACAAATCGCATTAACACAATGGCGCAGATTGAATATGCGAGAGATGTTCAATATCCAATGCTTGTTGGGATGTATAAAGAGATGTATAAGATTTATGAAGGAATGGTGCACGAAACAAACGCCGAAGATTTTAAATTGATTGCAAGATTATATTCTATTGGGAATGGACTTAAAGTTTTTGAAGGAACTTATAAAGCTTTACTCGATCCTTTTTTAATTGCGAGGAAAAAAGATTTTGAGAAGAATTTCAGGATGGCAGTAAATAATAACTCTGAACTTAAAGCTAAATACGGCGATATCTGGAATGAATTAGAAGAATCTCGTAATCAGGCAAGAAATAATGCAAAGAAAATTTATGTTTACACCATCAGCAATTTCTATTCACCGCAGTATTTATCTATGGCAAAAAATCTTGTTGGATATGCCAATCAACTAAAGAATAATGAGATTACAAGAGATAAATATGATTCGCTTACAGCTCAGCTATTCCCAAAAGATTTTGACAAAGAGTTACAGGATAAATTATTAATTGTGCAGCTAAACATCATAAAAAATAACCTACCAGCAGATTATAAAATTGTTAAGGATTTGTTGGATGGAAACACGACAGAACAAGCCGCTAAGAATTTGTTGCTAAAATCTAATCTTACATCTAAAGAAAAATTATTAAAAATTACCAGTGGAGGGTATGAATCTGTCTTAAATTCCAACGATCCATTTATTTATTATGTTTTAAATACACAGGATGAATTGAAGCAAATGCAAAAAGAAAATCAAACCCGGATTGATAAAGAAGAAATTTTAAATCAAATGCTTGGCGAAGCGCTGTACAAAGTCTATGGTGATGCAATTCCACCCGATGCAACAGGGACTTTACGGCTTGCGGATGGAATTGTAAAAGG
>JAVHOU010000130.1:0-3056 GCA_036170275.1 Ignavibacteriaceae bacterium | reverse complement strand
TGTTTTAGTAAGGAACAAAAAATATCGTGCTGCAGAAAATGGAATAGATGAAGTAGAATTTTATATTAGTACAAATGCCGGTGAAGATGTAAAACCATTAATTAAAGTTGCTTCCGGTGGAGAAGTATCGCGCATAATGCTTTCACTAAAAACTATTCTTGCTAAAAGTGATAAGCTTCCTTTGCTGATCTTTGATGAAATTGATACCGGGGTAAGCGGCAGGATAGCGCAGAAAGTTGGAGCTGCACTAAAAGATCTCGCATCATTTCACCAGATAATTTCAATCACGCACCTTCCGCAAATAGCAGGAATGGCAGATCATCATTACGCAGTTGAAAAGAAACAAATTGACAATCGTGCAATAAGTTCAATTAAAAAACTTTCTAATGATGAACGAGTTAACGAAGTTGCAAAACTAATAAGCGGCGAGGAACTTAGCAAAGCCAGCATAGAAAGTGCAAAGCAATTAATTATTAACAACAAATAGTTTAACTTTTAAAAATTATAATCATCTAAAAGTTGATTCTGCCAAGAATATTTTGGAAATTTGTAGTAAACAATCTGATAGAAAGGAAACTTTGATGAAAAAGTTTTTATCAGTACTTCTTCTTGCTCTTATCTTTAATTCAATTCAGTCCTTTGCTCAAAGCGGATTAAACATTAACAGTCTGCCGCCTTTCGAAGTGTCTGAGTATGTCAAACCTTTATCTACGTATCTTGGAACTTATTTTAACACAGGCAATTATTATAATGCGGATGTTCCAGAAACATTTGGATTTAAATTCAGCATTATCGGTATGTGGACAATCGTTCCTGATGATCAAAAAACTTTTAATCCCAATCCCAGGTTAGCTGGCGTTGACAATGTTTCTCCATCAGCTACTATTTTTGGCAACAAGGCAAGTTATTTTTTAAGCAATAAAGGATTTTATACTTATCCAACTGGGGCTGCATTAAAAGCCATCCCGCTTGGCATATATCAAATTGCGGGAAGTTTATATAATACAGAATTGATGATAAGATTTTTCCCTAAATCTAAATTCGGTTCAAAGTCTACAGAATCAAATGATGAAGTAAAAGTGGGGTTATTTGGTTTTGGACTTAAGCATGATATCAGCAGCCATATTCCACTCTTCCCGATCGATCTATCTGTTCAACTTCTATACAATCAACTCGATTTTGAATACGTGGGTAATGACACCACTAAATACGGAAAAATTTCTTCTAAAAATTTTGCAGTCAATGCGCAGGCAAGCAAAACATTTTTAAATATGTTTATCATCTATAGCGGTATTCAGTATGAAACTTCGACTATGACATTTGGATATTACTTTGATGACACAAATAATTTTTATCCGGATTTGGGTAACCGAAGACAGGAAGTTAAAATTAATGGTGATAACCATTTTAGATATACATTAGGCGGGGCAATTAAATTAGCTGTTGTTGTACTTAATGCCGACATAAACGTAACCAGCTTCACTACTTTTTCAGCCGGTTTCTCGCTGGATTTTTAAAGGAGTATAAAAATGAAAAACACAAATAAAAAATTTATTCTTCTGTTAAGCTTCGTTTCTATTTTTGTATTTAACAGCTGCGATCCTTTTGAAGATACTTATATTACATTATCCATGGACACAGAGTTTAACGCAGCCGGAATTGGTCCAAATATTTCTGTTACAAACAACTTTTGTTTATCTCAATTTGACGACTACAATAATAATAAAGATAAACTTGAAGAAATTAAATACATCACATCTGCATATTTTACTATATACGCAACACAAGGATTACACGGAAAAAATCTTACCATTACACTTTATCAAGCTGATGGTTCAACTGAATTGTTAAAGTTTATCGTCCCAACTTTTATCGCTAACGATTATGTAGATAAACCTTTAAAGATTAACCTTACCGATCAAGAGATCCGTAATCTTAATGCTTATCTTTTGAATCCAAAAAATGATAAATGTTTTGTAGCAAAATTTGAAGTTTCAAATGTACAACCTTCACTTACACCGTATCAATTGAATAGCAAAGTCGAATTTTTAACAGAGCTAAAAGTTAAGCCATAATTTAATGTTCTATTAAATCCAGACTCAGAGATGACATCTTTTCCTAAAGATGTCATCTTTTTTTAAAGAGACTAACTTATTGAAAAACAGTGCCCTATACATTCACATTCCTTTCTGCGATCACAAATGTATTTATTGTGATTTTTATTCTATAATTACATCAGATAACATTTCTGTTTTTCTTTCTTCACTTAAAAAAGAGATTGAGTATTTCTCTAAGTTTTATTCTAAAGATAGAATTTTTACTTCTATCTTTTTTGGCGGAGGAACTCCATCTTTAATGCAGCCGGAATATTTGCAAGAAATTATCACACACATAAAAAATAATTTTATTGTTGATGATAACGCTGAAATTACTATGGAAACAAATCCCGGCACTGTTGATAAAAAAAAATTGAAGAATTTTAGGGAAACCGGAATAAACCGAATCAGCATTGGCATTCAATCTTTTGATGAAGATGAATTAAAGTTTTTAACCAGAATTCATGATAAACAAACTGCAATTCAAACAGTTTATAATTCGGCAGAAGTTGGATTTGATAATATCAGCATTGATTTAATTTTTAATCTTCCTAATCAAACAAAAGAAAGATGGATTGATAATCTTAAAACTGCAATTACACTCCCGATAAAACATATATCCACTTACAGCTTGATTTTGGAAAGAGGAACGATACTTAATAAGCTCGTGCTTGATGGAAAAGTAAAAATGCAAGATGATGATTACGATGCCGATCTGTACGAAACAGCAATTGATCTTCTAAGCTCAAAAGGATTTTATCAATACGAAGTTTCTAATTTTACAAAACCCGGGTTTGAATGTTTACACAATAATGCATACTGGAGATACAGAGATTATTTAAGTTTCGGAACTTCATCTCATTCTTTTGTTGATGGAAAACGCTGGTGGAATTATTCCAGTCTTAAAAAATATATTAGTGAGGTAGCACTAAACGGACACGCTGTTATGAATTCCGAAAT
>JAVHOU010000129.1:0-3084 GCA_036170275.1 Ignavibacteriaceae bacterium | reverse complement strand
TACAAAGAGATTGGCGCGATTTAATTATTTATGAAATGCACGTGCGTGATATGACCGAACATCCATCTTCTGGTGTTAAAGAAAGAGGAACATATAAAGGCTTGATAGAAAAAGACAAAACTGGCGGAATCGATTACATAAAAAATCTTGGTGTTAATACAATCGAACTTTTACCATTACAAGAATTTGCGAACATAGAAATTCCATTTAAAGATTCTTTACGTGGAAAATTTAACACCTGGAATCCGTACGAAAGAAATCATTGGGGATATATGACTGCTGCATTCTTTGCGCCTGAATCATACTTCTCAGAAAACGCTCGTGAGACAGAAATGAATAAATGGAGCGGTGCAGACGCAAAAGCCGTAACAGATTTTAAGGATATGGTAAAAGCATTCCATAAAGAAAACATTGCTGTGGTGATGGATGTTGTTTACAATCATCTTTCAGAATATGAGTTTGGCAACTTAAAAGAGATTGATAAAGAATATTATTTCAGATTAAATCCTGATAGCAGCTATTGTGCAGTTAGCGGATGCGGCAATGATTTAAAAACTGAAAGACCTATGATGCGACGTTTAATCGTTGAAAGCATTTTGTACTGGATGAAAGAATATCATGTTGATGGATTTCGATTTGATCTTGGAAAACTTATTGATTGGCAAACTATCGAAACAATAATTTACGAAGCAAAAAAAATAAATCCGGCTGTAGTATTTGTTTGCGAACCCTGGGGTGGAGGAAATGATCCTGCAGGATTTTCTTTACGCGGTTGGGGCTCTTGGAATGATCAGATAAGAAATGGAATTAAGGGTGAAAATCCTAACAATGGGCACGGCTGGATTTTTGGGAGCTGGTACGGGAATAATTCGCCGCAAAGAATTAGAAGTTATGTTAATGGAACACTTATAAAAGATTCACTTGGCTCATTTCAAAAGCCTGAGCACTCAGTTAACTATTTGGAATCTCATGATGGTTATACGTTTGGTGATTTTATCAGGCTTGGTCTTGGCGATGTAAAACCTGATGAAGTGATTAAAGATGTTGATAAAAATGCAAAGCTCACTCCAACACAATTAAAACTTAATAAACTTGGTGCGCTGTTTCTATTTACTTCACGCGGAATTACAATGATAAGTGAAGGACAAGAATTTGCGCGGAGCAAAGTTCTTCCATTAACAAACCAAAACGATCCGTATCGTGGAATGATTGACCATAACACTTATGATAAAGACAACGATGTAAATTATATTAATTATAATTATGCAAAGATGAATCAGGATTTATGGGATTATTATAAGGGCTTGATTGAACTTAGAAAAGAATTTAAATCATTCCGTCAGGCAGAATATGATGAAGTGAAGTTTATTCCTGTTTACGATAATGATTTTGCTCTTGGTTATGAAGTAAAACACAATGATGAAGATTTTGTTGTCCTTTTCAATGCACATCCTATGAAGGAAGTTGTATGTGAATTGCCGAAAGGGAAGTGGGATGTTTTGGTTAACCCGGAAAAGGCAGGAATAAAACCTCTTGCAAAAGTAAGCGGAAAAATTGAAATTCAACCTTCAACCGGTTATGTGTTAAAAAGAAAGTAATGTTTAGAACCTTCGAGGTTTCTGCTTTGCAACCTCGAAGGTTTATTAAATCTAATCCCCGCTCAATCCTTTTTGAAGTGATTTTTCAATGGCAAGTTTAAAGTTGCTTAAATTCACCGGCTTCTGAAAAACAAATTCAATCCCAAGTTCGTTGTAATCATTTATTGCTGCACGATCAATATCACTGCTGAGCACAATCACCGGTGGTTTGCCTTTTATATCTAATTTCTTTAACTCTATTATAAATTCATAACCATTCATTACTGGCATTGCATGATCTGTAATTACTAATGCTGGGGGTGAAAGCAATATTTTTTCTATCGCTTCTTTTCCGTTGGAAGCAATTTCCACGCTGTAATCAGGAGTAATATTTTTTAAAATTTTTGAATAAAGTAATCGATCAGTTTTATTATTATCCACAATAAGAATATTTGATGAAGCAATTGGAAGTGTGAACTTAAATTCTGAACCAACACCGAATTTGCTTTCAACCGAGATTGTGCCGCCATGCTTTTCAATAATTTCTTTTACAAGTGAAAGTCCTAATCCGCTTCCTTTTTCTCCTGCTGTTCCTTCAGAAGTAAATTTTGAATCGATATTAAATAGTTTTGGAATGTCTTCTTCCTTTATTCCGGTACCTGTATCTTTAATATTAAATTGAACAAAGCGCGAACTGTTTGCGGGGTTTACAGAAATTGTAATTTTCCCATTTCTGTTAGTAAACTTAATTGCATTGGAGATAAGGTTATTAAACACTTGAGTAACTAAATTTTTATCGACAAATAAATAAAGGTACTGCTGCAATGAGGAAGTAATTTCAATTCCTTTCAGCATGGCTGCGCCTGAAAGAGCATTAATTGAATCGGTCAGAATTTTTGTAACATCATTTTTTTGTGGTTCAAATTTTATTCTGCCTGTTTGTAACCTTGTCCAATCCAAAAGCGAATTAACAAGAGCAAGCATTGAGCGCGAAGATTCCTGGATATATTTTACATATTGTTTACGCTCATCTTCAGTAAGCTCGTCATCGTTAGCAAGCAAATCGGTGAAACCAAGGATCGAACTAAACGGAGTCCGGAGGTCGTGTGAGATTATCGAGATAAAACGATCCTTGGTTTCGTTAAGCTTAATTAAATTTTGTGTTGATTTTTTTAATTCTTCTTCCGCTTTTTTTCTAAAAGTTACATCACTTACTAATCCAAATACTTTTTGTATTCTTCCGGTTCCTGATCTTACAAGATTTAATTTGGTTCTAACCCAAACGATATTTCCTTGTTTATTAATTATTCTAAATTCAAATTCGCTTGAAAGTTGAATGCGGCTTTTAAGAAGATTAAGAAGCTTTGGTTTGATGGACTTAAAATCATCTGGATGAACTACTTTTATAAATAATTTTGAATCTGTAAGAAAATCTGCTTGTGAATATCCAGTTACTTTTTGAATTGAAGAAGTACAGAAAATAGGTCTTAATGCTAATCCAATTCTT
>JAVHOU010000128.1:0-15159 GCA_036170275.1 Ignavibacteriaceae bacterium | reverse complement strand
TGTAACTTCATCTAACTGTTGAACTTCTTTTTCTTTAGCCATTTTTCTCACTTAAAATATTAAACATTTGCTATTTCAAAACTAATAATAGTAACAGGGATTTACAATCTTATTTTAATTGACAGAATTAATTAATTGATAAAATTCCTGTGCATCAATAAAACCGGTGATACGATTTTTTTCATTTCCCTTTGAATCCAAAATTAAAACAGTGGGCACACCAAGTATCTTGTACTTCTCTCTTAAAGTTGAAACCTCAGGTGCTAATGATTTGGTCATATCCGCTTTAAATGTTCCAAATTTTTTACTCAGTTCAATCACTTTAGGATCAGAAAAAGTTAATGCATCTAATTCTTTACAGGGAATGCACCAATCAGCATAAAAATCAATTATCACTCCACGCCTTCCAGCAATAGCATTTAATGCCGTTTCAGAATATGGTGTCCAATCAATTCCCTTTTTATCAGATGGGATTAAAGAATAAATAGATAATAATATAACTAAAAATGAAAATACTATTTTAAATATCCTGAATCTTTTTACACTGTTTGCAGCTTTATCAAATAACAAAAGATAAAGTGCAGCTATTATTCCAAAGATGGGCAATACATAACCTGAAACTTCTTTTGGCAGCAAAGGAATTAAAAAGTACAAAGCCATTGCAATCAGAATTAATCCAAAGATATGTTTTACTGCGTCCATCCATAAACCTGCACGAGGCAGATTTTTTATCTTACCAGAAAAGATTGCAAGAAATAAATATGGAAGTCCTAATCCCAATGCAAGTACGAAGAACATTAAAAATCCAAAAAGTGGATCTCCTTTTGTTGCAACGTAAGTAACTAATCCTAAAACAAAAGGACCGATGCAAGGAGCTGCAACAATTCCCATCGTTAATCCCATAAAAAATGCACCAAACATTCCGCCTTTTGCTCCACCAGCTTTTGCTACCCAAGCATCAGGCATCTTAAATTCATAAACACCAAACATGCTTAATGATAGTACAAAAAATATTGCCACTATAATTAATATTACAATTGGGTTTTGAAGTAAAGATCCAAACACTGCTCCTGTTAATGATGTAACAACACCAACTACAGAATAAGTAACAGCCATACCGAGCATAAATAGCAAACCCATAAAAAATAATTTACTTGTCTTGCCTTCACTTTGTCCGCCGAAGTATCCAATAGTAATTGGTATAAGCGGATAAACACACGGAGTAAGATTTAGAGCTAATCCGCCAAGAAAAACAAAAAGTAATCCAACCAATATTCCATTGCTTTCTAAAGCAGAGGTAATTGAATCGCCTCCACCCGATTTTATTTTAACAGGAACGGAAGAATCAGATAAATCAATTTTATTAAATATTTCCTGATTTATTTGATTAACAATTGCTTTTCTATCTGCAACTTCAATTTGAATTGTATCTGTGGTAGATGTTGGTGCGAGACAACTCATTTCATTACAAGCTTGATAATCAAGGTTTAAAATTAAATTATAAACTCCAGGTTGCACATCAATATTAACATTGATTAACGCACCAATAAATATTTCATTTTGCCAAACCGAAAGTGGTTTTTCTGAAAACCCAAATTTGTAATCACGAGCTTTGGGATAAACGGTTTTAACTAATCTAAAATTTGTTGTATCACTGAGGAGTATTTCTGTGGGAATTAAAAAATCTTCGTTAGGTTTATTAGAATTTATATGCCACTTTTCTTGGATGTTTACTTTTACAGCAATTTTAAATTCACTACCGGAATAAACTTTATCTAAAGAAGGATAAACTTTTATTTTTACATGATCTTCATTCATTCCAATTTGTGCAAATGAAATAAAGGATGTTATAAATATTAAACTCAGAAAAATTATTAAGGACTTCATACTGTTGTTACCTAATTCTTAAATTTAAATATTTGTGCCGACTACAATGTTTTGCTACTCTAAAAACCTTCAAGGTTTATCTTAAACATATTTTGTGATGTAAAAATTTTATAACACATAGCAAAAATAAAAACCTTGAAGGTTTCAGAGTAAGATTTTGGAGATTCCCTGTTGAATTGAAACAATACTACTTTCTCCATCCTTGAACAATAGGATATCTTCGTCCATAACCAAATGCTTTAGAGGAAACACGCAGAGCGGGCGCAGCTTGATTTCTTTTAAACTCATTCAAGTCAACCATTCGCAAAACTTTTTTTACAATCACCTCATCACCAATAATTTTTTCAATCTCATTATACTCTTTATTCTCTTCAAGATACATCCTTAAAATTTTATCTAACAATTCATACGGCGGCAGTGTATCCTGATCAGTTTGATTTGGCTTAAGTTCTGCTGATGGAGCTTTCTCAATTATCGCTTTGGGAATTATTTCTTTGTTTCTATTAATAAAATTTGCAATTCTATAAACATCAGTTTTGTATACATCTGCAATAACAGCCAAGCCGCCGCACATATCACCGTACAGAGTGCAATAACCAACTGCCATTTCAGATTTATTTCCTGTAGTCAATAACAGATAACCCTTGTTATTTGAGTAAGCCATCAAATAAATTCCGCGTACTCTTGCCTGTAAATTTTCTTCTGTTAATGATTTGATGCTTGAATTGAAAATTGGATTTAAATTTTTGATAGTTTCATCAACAACGGGTTGAATACTGATGTTATCAGATTTTATTCCAAGGTTTTTAATAAATGTTTCGGAATCCTTTACACTTCCCTCACTGGAATATTTTGAAGGCATCAACATCACGTGCACATTTTCTGCACCCAAAGCTTTAACAGCTATACAAGTAACTAATGCAGAATCCATTCCGCCGCTTAATCCAATAAGAACTTTTTTAAATCCTAACTTGCTGCAATATTCTTTTAGACCAAATACAAGTGAATTATAAACTTCTTCTTCAAAAGTACCTTCACATTTTTTTATTGAGTCATATTTTTTTTCTGTATCAAATAAAATAAAATCTTCTTCAAAAGCTTTGCCGAGCTTTACAAGATTTCCTTTATCATCGAAACACATACTTGTGCCGTCAAAAATTAAATCAGTTTGAGCACCAACACAGCAAACATATGCCAGTGGAATTTTGTCTTTCTTAGTAAGAACCGATAACATTTTCTGGCGGGCACATCTTTTTCCATAAGAGTAAGGACTTGCAGAAATGTTAATTAAAACCGAAGCATTCTGTTTTAATAATTCCTGTACAGGATCTTTGTGATATCTTCTTCGATACCAATAATCAGCGTCATTCCATATATCTTCACAAATTGAAATGCCAAGTTTCTCACCCTTAAAATCAAAGACTGAAACGCTATCCGCTGAATCAAAATACCGCATCTCATCAAACACATCGTAATTAGGAATTAATGTTTTATGCTGCACAAATTGAATCTTACCATCAAAACATAGAATCGCTGAGTTATGTATATCCGTTCCAACTTTATCATTATCTTCTGTAATCGCACCGAATAATAATCCCACACTCCCCGTTTGCAATGCAATTTCTTTAGCAGTTCTATTCACCGCATTTCTAAATTCTTTTTTTTCAACCAGGTCTAAAGGTGGATAGCCAACAAGCGAAAGCTCTGGAAATATCACCAAGTCTGCTTTTGCTTCAATAGCTTTTTTATATCCACCTAAAATTTTTTGCTTATTATATTCCAGATGTCCGATTATTGGATCGATTTGGCAAAGAGCTATTTTCATATAATGATTTACTTCAATATTTATTTCTGTTACAACTAAAATAAACTAAGTTTTACATTTTACAATAAAAGAAAGTAGTACAATTTATTTAAGAATTAAGTGACTTGTTGTTATGATAAAATGTATATATTTTAAATATAGACAATAAAGGTGATGATAATGGAAACAGCGAAAGTATTTGATAGTGGAAACAGCCAAGCTATCCGAATTCCAAAAAAATTTAAGTTAAAGGGCAGAGAAGCTTATATCACAAAAATTGGTGATGCAATTGTAATTCTTCCAATGAAACAAAAATGGAATTCACTTATCGGTAGTTTAGATAAATTTTCTGCTGATTTTCTTACTGATAGATTTCAACCAACTTTGGAAAAAAGAGATGAGATATTTTAATGAAATACTTACTCGATACGAATATTTGTATCTATATAATTAAGAAAAAACCTGAGAGTGTAATAAAGAGATTTGAAAAACTTAAGTCTGGTAGTGTTGCTATTTCTACAATTACCCTTTCTGAACTTTATTATGGAGTTGCGAAGAGCTTAAAGCCAGATGAAAATATGATCGCACTCTTGGAATTTATTTCTCCATTAGAAGTTTTAGAGTTTACCAACGTTGATGCATTAATTTATGGTAAGATCAGAAACTCACTTGAGAAAAAAGGTTCTCCAATTGGAGCAATGGATTTGCTAATTGCCTCTATCGCTAAAGGTCGGGATTTAATTTTAGTTACAAATAACACCAAGGAATTTTCAAGAATTCCTGATTTGAAAATTGATAATTGGGTTGAATAGAATAATAATCCTTCATTCACCGATTCCACTCGCCCGACAATAAACTGATTTCCCCTCAATTAATATTCATTTGCCGTTAATACCATATAAAAAGCCTTTCGTGTATTTCTTGATTATTATTGCAATAGAAATTAAGGACAGAAAGGAGTTCTGAAATGTACAAGAAACTTTATCGTTCGGTAACGGACAAAATGCTTGCGGGAGTTTGCGGAGGTTTAGCAGAATATTTTTCAATTGATCCGGTCATCGTAAGATTGATTTTTGTGTTAGCAGTAATCTTTGGTGGCAGTGGAATATTAGCATATATAATTTTATGGATCATAATTCCGCAAAAACCTTATATCATAACTCCATTTAATGCAGATAAGCCAAAAGAGAATTCAGATAATTCTTCTTCAGAAAATAAATCTGATAATACTGCATTCCAGATGAATGTGGTAAATAATAAATCACAAAATAATAGAAGTTTTTATGCAGGCGCGTTTCTTATCCTTTTGGGTGGAATATTTCTTTTAGATAATTTTGTTCCGCATTTTCACTTCGGAGATTTTTGGCCACTAATTCTTATTGGATTAGGTTTTGCAATAATATTAAACGCACGTAACAACTCTGTTAACGAGGTAAGACAATGAAAACATCACATATTTTTTGGGGAGTATTTTTTATTTCCATCGGCGGTTTAGTTCTGCTTGGTAATTTGACCGATCTGCATTTTACCTGGAATTCAGCCTGGAAATTTTGGCCAATGGTTTTGGTATTAATCGGAGTTTCAATACTGGTTAAAAATCAAATCGGCAAAAATATTGTCGCAGGTTTGGCAGCTTTGGTACTTGCATTAACTTTATACGCATCCGTAAGTGCAACCACTAATCTTATAACAAATGATTTTGAATTTAACTTTGATGATAATGAGGCTGTATTTGATACTACAAACTTTGCTCAGGAATTTTCCGATTCAATCAAAACTGCTTCGCTTCAATTTAGTGCAGGTGCAGGAAACTTTAAAATGATTACACCAACAGATAAGTTAGTTGAATTCCAGACTGAAGGCATCAAAGAAAATTATAGATTGAATAGGAATGATTCCGGTTCACATTCGGATATTACGTTTGAAATGAAAAACAGCCATATCAAGTTGGGAAAATCCAGCTATAAAAATTCGATTGAAATGTCGCTGAATGCAAAACCTGAATGGGACCTTAACTTTGATATTGGCGCAGCTTCAATTGATTTGGATTTAACTCCATATAAAGTAAGTAAATTAGATATCGATATGGGTGCCGCCGCATTGAATGTTAAATTGGGAGATCTTTCTGATGTAACGAGATGTAAGATCGAAGCAGGTGCATCAGATATCGATATATTAATTCCTGATTCAGTTGGATGTGAAATTAATTCTGATGCTGCACTTTCAAGCAGGAATTATGAGGGCTTTAATAAAATAAATAAAAATTTGTACCGAACAGAAAACTTTGAAAAATCACAAAAGAAAATTTACATTGAGATAGATTGCGGTGTTTCATCAATTGATGTAAAGAAATATTAACGGTTAGCGTGGAGTACACCGCACAGGTGGCCTCCATTTCAAGAATTTTGAATTTATAAAGAACAATAAACAAAGGCGGTTCAATTGGATCGCCTTTTTTAAATTTAATTTTCTAAATGATTGGCCCTACCTATTTATTTCAATCACACCAATGGGTTTGCGAACAACAAAAAGTATATAATCTGCGGAGCCTGATTCGGTGGGATACTCACGAACAGCAATACCTAAACTTGCAACAGGATTAAAAGCTTTTAATCCTGCACAAGCCAGTCAAGCTGAGTAAGCTGTTTATCAATGTTTTGTCTTGCTTGTTGTTCTGGAGTCAGCAATCGAAGCCTTTTGAATTTTTAATTTGCTACCATCAACTCAACACTCCCAAAGAAATGAGATAATGATTGAAATTGGTTTTAGATATTTTATCTTATTGTCTGCAGATCATCCGGTAAAAAGCTCTAATCATACTAATCTTTATACTTCAATTTAACTTCGCAAACTTTTTCTATTTCAATTTTCTTTGGTAAAATCTCACTGTTAATCCTAATATCTACAATCAATTTATCCTTACTCGTAAATCCATATTTACAATCATTAACTTTTTGAATGAAATAATCGTCTAAAATATTAGCAATAATAAGTTCTCCATTATATCTGAATTCCCAATTTGAAAAATTTGTAAAGTCAATTTTTACTATTTCTAATTCAGCATTTTTGATTATTTCATCAATGGCAACAGCTAATTTCATCTCTGGAATTTTTTCGTCATCTATTTCACCAAACAAGGACTCTCCATCTTTTGGAATATGGTACTTGATTGGTTTGCCTTTGACTTTGCTGACACCTTCAACATCACTTAAAAGACTTGATATTTTTTTGGAATTAATTTTATTGTTTAAACTTTTAGAAATTTCTTTTGCTGAAAGAGGACTATTAGCATTCTTTAATAATTCTAATATATCTTTTATTTCTACAAGCTCTTTACTTTCTACAGGCTCCATCACACTCTGTACCTTTGTAATTTCTGAATCATAAGTTTCTAATTGCTTTCCATCAAAGTCTACAGGAATAGCTCCTAATTTTATTAATTCACCATTAGAGTTGACCTCATCATTTTGCGGATTTCTGACATAGATTACCCTTCCCATCTTCAATCCTTTCCTAACACCTTCCCAAGTCCCACCTTTATTGCTTGACTGGGCTACATAAATTTCTTTAGCGAGACCATAGATGATGGGATTTCTACCCATCGCTAATCCAGTACTCCATACAGATTTAGGATGAAAAGTA
Source organism: Ignavibacteriaceae bacterium (assembly GCA_036170275.1). Lineage (GTDB taxonomy): Bacteria > Bacteroidota > Ignavibacteria > Ignavibacteriales > Ignavibacteriaceae > IGN3. Next base: position 7,826 of record JAVHOU010000128.1, on the reverse strand, counting down.
CTTAAGACAACAACATTTCCTTCAACAATTTGTTTATAATATTTATTCATACCTGAGGTGAAAGTTAGGATCCCCTGCGGAAGTACAATTATACTTCTACCAACATACTTTATTGCACTCTCCAAAGCTTGCTGGTCTACTCCTTTTGCAAATCCACTTACAACGACTTTGAAGTTTTTTGAGGCAAGTCTAGCAATATTATCAGTGAACTTCAAAGATATCTCACTAGCATCACGCGACCCGACAATAGCTATTGAGTTTTCTTCAAATATCTGCGTGTTACCTTTTGTATAAATAACTGGAGGTGAAAATTTTGTTTTTAGGTTAGTTTTTAGAGTCTGTGGGTAATTTTTAGAAGTAATAGGAATAACTTCGAAACCCTGCGATAAAAGACTCTCGGCTAAAAAAGAATTATTTGCGAGATTCTTTTTGGCTTCATTCAAATTCTGGACATCGCTTGAGTTAAGTTCATATTCAGCTCTCCATTCGTTCTCATCGAAATCAAAGAATTTTTCAAGATAAATATTCTTTAAATGAATTTTTATAATCAGTTTATTAATTTTTTCAGCTCCCCATCTTGGAAGATGGGCAAGCGTAATCCAATAAGTTTGTTCTAAGAAGTCACTCATATATCTCCACCGACAGTTCTTGCAATTACTAGTGGCGCTATTTTAATTGCACCTTTTTCAGTTAAATATTTTCCAATTTCTTTGATGGTTGCACCACTATCAAAAATATCGTCTATCAATAATATATTTTTCCCAGCAATCATGCTTGGATTGCGTAGAGAAAATGCTCCAGCAATATTATCTTTCTTCAATAATACAGTCTGAAAAACTTTCTGCGGTTTGGTAGTCCTTGTCTTTGTCAGACTTTCAGAAAAAGAAATTTTTAAGCCATCCGCTACTTTCTTTGCAAAATTTCTAACAAGATTCCCTGATTCAGTGGGCGGAACAAATAAACAAAGATCAAATTTTTCATTATCAAAGAATTTTCGAAAAGTTTTCAAAGTTAATTTTATTAAGAATTCAGGATAGTCACCACCATTATCATACTTACATCGGTGAATTGCCTTGCCAACATTTGATACACCATAATAAGATGCAGCTACACCATTAATTAATTTATTAGTTTTGTTTTCAACTTCAAGTATTGGGAAAAAAGTTTCATAAAAATCTTCAAGTTTCTTTTTCCATTCATCAGTCACAGATACTTTAATTTTTTTGTCGGTATCGTTATCACATTTACCGCAATTTGAATCCATCCTATCGCCCAAATAATCACAAAGAAATTTCATTCGACAAGTTTTAAGCTCAGTATAATCAATAATATCCTGAAGTTCTTTTTGTTTAAATTTTCTTAGTGTTTCAAAGCTAGTTGTATTTAGAGCAGGTGCTCCATATTTGTACTCATATTCTTTACGGGAACCAACCATTACTTCATTGATAATTCCTTGATCACGCAAATCTGCTAACATTACTTTCACTTGAGTTTGTTTCATATTAGCCATCTTAATGATGCCATGTAGTCCAAGGCGTTGTGTTTTGACTATGTCTATTATTTTTTTGTATTTATCTATTGACGGTTTTGCACCATCAATGAAAGAGTGAAGTAAATCGAGATCATCATTTTTATTAAAGAACAAAATGATTAACGCTGGATTCCCATCTCTTCCGGCTCTACCTATTTCTTGATAATAGTGAATTGGTGATTGAGGCATTTGAGTGTGGATAATAAATCGAATATCCGGTTTATCGATACCCATTCCTAATGCATTCGTTGATACTACACACTTATAATCATTATTCATTAAACCAGCTTCAATTTCTTTCCTGCTCTCAGCATCCAAACCAGAATTATAGTTAGTTGATTTAATTTTTAAGTATTCAAACCATCTTGAATATTGTTCTGTGCTCACTTTTGTCCCAGTGTAAACAATTCCATTACCAGGTAATTTTTCCAGATTCTTTCCAAGCCATATCATCTTTTCATCTTCTGAATCAACGTTTACTATTCGTAAGTGAAAATTATCTCTTAGTAAATTTCCTCTTATGGATATTATATTCTTACCAATCTGTCTCTTGATATCTTCTTCTACTCGAGGAGTCGCTGTAGCTGTAGTAGCAAGTACTGGAAAATTTTTAGGAAGCAAATTAACCAAGTTGATAATTCTATGGTAAGCAGGTCTAAAATCGTGTCCCCAAACACTTATACAATGAGCTTCATCCACTACAACCATTGATATATTCATTTTAGCTGCCGCTTCAATCCAAACTTGGTTTTCTTGTCTTTCGGGAGCAACAAAAAGAATTTTGAATTTGCCTGCTAATGCGTTTTTAATGATCTCATTATTTTCATCATCAGATTGGTTACTATTTATTGAAGCAGTGGGAATTTTTTTTGATTCAATAAACTTTACTTGATCTCTCATCAGAGCAATTAGCGGTGAGAAGACAATTGTAGTGCCATTGAACTGTGTTGAAGGATATTGATAGCATAAGGATTTACCAAAGCCAGTTTTTTCAATTAGTAAAATTCTTTCCCCATTAAAAACCTTCTGAATCGTGTTCCACTGATCATCAAGAAATTTATTAAAACCAAATATTTTTAATAGCTTTGCTTCCTCTAATTTTCTGTCTAATTGCATATAGCCACTATAAAGTTTGATGAAAAAAGTTTTTTACCCACCAACTCAGCATTTGAATAGAATTTTTTCGGAGTGTTTTTACATGTGTCTTAATATTACTATCAACTACAAACAAAAATAGTTAATTGATTTCATTAAGTCTATCTAGACAAGCAATTAAAAATTAGAAATTCCAACACTCCACCACTTCAATAAATAATCATTAATTTTTTACTTTTGGTTTCCACAAATGTTTATCCAATTTAACGCAACCGTTCTCATCAAACTCAACACCTTCGCTACGTAATAGTTCCTCCATTAAATTTGGATCGCCAAAATGTATTTTCCCCGTTAGCGCTCCGAACCTATTTACAACTCTATGAGCGGGAATATCAGGTCCGCAGCCATTTAAAGCCCAGCCAACTGTTCTTGCAGATGAACGAATACCACAGGTTTCGGCAATATCCCCATAAGTAGAAACTTTTCCGTATGGTATTTTCTTTGTTAAAGCATAGACTTTATTAAAAAAATCCTTTTTTGATTTAGATTTTTTATTATCACTTTTATCAATCTTCTTCTTCATAATTCTTTTATCTTTTTACTTTTTTCGTTTAACTTATTTTATTGATCTATGTTACGTATGTTAGGGAAAACCTTGAAGGTTTTTCTAAATTAGTTTTGTCTAATTTAAAAGATCACATTTATTTTCAAGCAAAACCTTCAAGGTTTAGCTATTTTGCGTAAGGAGACTTATTAATAAAATACTTCTATCAGTAAAATCAGGATAAACTTTTGCTATGGCAAGTTTAAAGAGAAGATTAATAATTTTTAAAGTATGGTTAAAAGAACTATTTCGCTTCTGTCCAATAAGCAAATTAAAAGTTGATCACGATAATTTATTTTTAGTATGTGGTCATCGCGGTTCGCCAGTTAATGAACCTGAAAATACAATTTCATCATTTGAAAGAGCTTTGCGGGAGGGAGTTAATTCACTTGAGACCGATTTGTGTGTAACAAAAGACAAAGAAGTAATTCTATGGCATGATTGGAATCCCGATGAGCTTGTAGCTTTGATTCGCGAAAGAGGATTTGAACCTGAAGTTGCATACAAACCGGATTTTCCAGCTCCTTTTAGCGGATTAAGAAATAAAACAAGTGAGTTAAACTTGGTGGAAATCAGAAAACATTTTAATTATTTTAAAAAAGATGAAACTGAACCGGCTTACGCTCACATTCAGACTTTAACTGAATTCTTAAATTGGCTGAAGGATAAACCGCAAATCAAATATGTATTTTTAGACATCAAAGTTCCAAAAGATGAAAAAGAATTAATAATTGTAATTCTAGATCAATTAAATTTGTTAGTAAAAGAATATAATCCAGCAGCTAAGTTTATAATCGAAACTTTTTATACAGAGGTACTGGAACTTGCAAAACAAAAGTACCCGGATCTAAATTACAGTTTGGATGTAGAGATTCCTCCTGGATTTATATTTTTGCCCAGAATTCATAGCACAGTAAAAGTTGCATCAACAAATAAAAATAATGTTGCAATAATTATGCGCCCCAGACAAATTACATTTGCAAGCTGGGTAACATTTAGAAGAGTAATATGGTATGATGTAAGAAGAAAATTACGTTTGAATAAAAAATTAGATTCATCCAAAATAGATTTCCTTATCGGCTGCACTATCAACAATAAAAAAGAAATGGAATGTTTGATAAAAAGTGGTATTAATGGTATACAGACTGATTATCCGAGAAGATTAACCAATCTTGCAAATCAATATAAACTGAAGAGAGAGTAAGATACTAATTGTGACTGAACTTGAGTAAATATGCTTTTATAAATCTATTTATATCTCCATCCATAACACCTTGGGTATCCGATGTTTCTTCATCTGTTCTATGATCCTTAACCATATTGTAAGGATGAAAAACATAGGAACGAATCTGGCTTCCCCATTCAATCTTCATCTTGCCCTTTTCAACTTCATCCAATGCAGCATTTTGTTTTTCTAATTCAAGTTGATAAAGTTTTGACTTTAATAATTTCATCGCATTAACACGATTCTGTGCTTGAGATCTTTCACTTTGGCAGGCTGCAACAATTCCAGTTGGAAGATGTGTGAATCTAACGGCGGTCTCAACTTTGTTAACATTCTGTCCTCCTTTACCACCCGATCGATAGGTATCAACTCTTAAATCTGCGGGATTTATTTCAATTTCAATTGTATCATCAACTTCGGGAATTACAAATACAGAGGCGAAGGATGTGTGTCTTCTTTTATTTGAATCAAAAGGTGAAATTCTTACTAAACGATGAACGCCATTTTCAGCTTTCATATAACCATAAGCATACTCACCTTCAACCCCCACAGTCGCAGATTTAATTCCTGCACCATCACCCTCGAGCATATCAAGCAACGTCATCTTAAATCCATTTTGTTCACCGTACCTCAAATACATTCTCAAAATCATTTCAGCCCAATCTTGTGCTTCTGTTCCACCGGCACCTGAATGAATTGTTAAGATGCAATTTTTATTATCATCCTTTCCGCTAAGCATGTTTTTAAACTCGGCGGCTTCAATTTCTTTACTTAAAGATTCTAGCTCATTTATAATTTCATTATACAGAGATTCATCTTCTTCCGCTTGAGCTAATTGAATAAATTCTTTTAATCCTTCTGCTTTAATATTTACAGATTTCCATAACTCTACCCAGGATTGTAATGTCTTAATTTCTTGTAAAATATTTTGTGCGGTTATCTGATTTTGCCAGAAATACGATTCTTCGGTTTTTCTATGAAGTTCTTCTATCTTAGCTTCTTTTCGATCGACGTCAAAGATAACTCCGTAAATTATTAATTCTGATTTTATAGTTATCTAATAATTTTATTTCTTCTTCAAACATTTCTAAAACTCCAGTTTATAATTTAGTTTGGTTTAATATATTATTATATGATTCTCTTTTATGTTAGAGTGTGGATGTATGAATGCATGGTTGCATTATTAATTTGTTTAATTCTTTTTCATGCATCCATGCAAACATGCAATCTTGCTTTTGTATTTATATTTCGATTTCCATTCTTAGCAAAGCAGCAGCAAGGGTTTTTCCCTGAGCATCATGTTTAAGTGAAACTGTTCCTCCGCCGCCTAAAGTATTATGCAATAAAAAGTTTAAAGCTCTAAGATTTGGTAATTCAAATCTTTCAACCTTCCCAAGACAAATGCCTTCAAAGTGTTGTTTTACTTTTTCCGCCGTAAGTTGTTTTTTTATAATTTGATAACCTTTGTCATCATAAGCAATAATTCCCACATTAGCAGCATCACCTTTATCTCCGCTTCTGCCGTGTGCAATATCTAATAATTTTATTTTCATATTCATTATGCTGAATTTATTTCAGCATCTCCTTTTTAACTATAAATAATTTTTATTGGATCTGATATTTCCGGATATAGATCAATCCAATCTTTATTCTTTGATTCAATCAAATTTATTTTCCACTGTCTGTGCCAATTCTTTAATTGCTTTTCTCTTTTTGCAGCAAATCCAAAATCCTTTTGTATCTCATAATAAACAAGTTTATTTACATTGTATTCTTTTGTGAAACTATCAACAATACCAAGTTTATGTTCATAAATTCTTCGTGATAATTCGTTAGTCATACCAATGTATAAGACTTTGTTTTTGCTAGATAAAATATATACAAAATAGCTATTCATATTAAAAAGATCCTGAAATGAATTCAGGATAGAATTAAAATTTCAACTTTAGGTGTAACCAATTTCTTAGGAATTAACGCAGGCCAATATGCAACAACTTCACTTGGTTTTGGCCTACCACCAGCAAATCCAGTTACAGCAGGTGGACCAGTAAGGATAAGCGGAGCAATCTCTTTGCCAAATCTTTCCACCGATTTAAAATCGTGAGATCGAACTGCGATTCTAAGCATTATCTCATTAATATTTTCTTCATTCATTTCTTTTGCCAATGGACCATGAACAGAATTGTACCCAACAAACTCTGTCCTTATCTCATCAAATTGTAAGTGAAGATTTGCTAATCTTTTTCTTAAAATTTTATCCGCTGCTTTAGCTTTAGTTAGAGCTTGGGGCCAGGAGTATGTTAGTGATGAAACTGCACTAAATCCGTCTGAAAAAGAACAAGAAACTTTATAAAATTCAGTTTCAGAAAATCCTTTAACATCATACATTTTAACTCTGTCATTACCAAGCTCTTCTAATTTTATTGATGTAAAATCAGCTACACAATCTGGTGTGATATAAGATTTTGGATCACCTATTTCATAAAGTAATTGCTCTGCTACAGTTTCGAATGAAACCCTACCACCCGTGTTTAAATGTTTAGTAATTACTACTTCCCCATTTGGATAAGCTTCTGCGATAGGGAATCCAATTTCCGCCATGTTTGGAATCGACTGCCAATCACCTAAAAAGTTTCCTCCACTGGATTGCGCACCGCATTCAAGTATATGCCCGGCAACTGTTCCGGCTGAAAGTAAATCGTAATCATTAGCCTTCCATCCAAATTCATAAATCATTGGAGCAAGGGTTAAACCTGTATCGGTGGTTCTTCCTGTAATTACTATATCAGCTCCTTTTTGAAGTGCTTCAACAATTGGGAAAGCTCCAAAGTAAACATTGGCACTAAGAATTTTATCCCTGACTGTAGAAATTGGCGCATCAGTTTCCATATTATTTAATTGAGCACCACTGGCAATTAACTCATCTAATCGATCTTTAATATCATCCCCAATTACAACTCCAATTTTTAAATTTTTTATTCCGAGATCTTTCGCCACCTGTATAACTGATTTTGCACACGCAAGAGGATTAACTCCTCCACCATTTGTTATTACTTTAATATTCTTTTCTTTAATAATTGGAAGAATTCTTCTCATCAACTCGGGAATATCTTTTGCATATCCAAGTTCAGGATTTTTATTTTTCTGTTTCTGAAGAATTGACATAGTAACTTCAGCAAGATAATCCATCACTAAATAATCCACATCCCCTTTAGTTACCTGATTGTAAGGGGCATCAATTAAATCCCCCCAAAAACCCTGACCGGAGGCTATCTTAATTTTTTCTTTCATTTATTTCCTTTGCTATATTTTCTGCAAGCAGTTTTAACTCTTTGCTAGAATTTATACTGAACCATTTAATTCTTTTATCA
>JAVHOU010000127.1:0-3110 GCA_036170275.1 Ignavibacteriaceae bacterium | reverse complement strand
TTAATATTATTCTTTTCTTTAATAATATCACATAGTAAATGTAATATTAACCAGGAAAATTCACCACAAAGTAATAAACTTTTACTGATTAAAATTACAAAACTTCAGATTTCAGAACTCTCCGGATTAGCATTAGCTTTTGATCAAAAACATCTTTGGTCTGTAAGTGATGATGATAGAACCGTATATTTTCTTGATATGAATGGGAAAATTGTAAAGTCATTTAAATTGGATGGTGAAGATTTAGATGGTAATACGGTTATCGATGATTTAAAAATTGCTGTTATACTTGAAAGAACCCGTGAAGTTATAATATTAGATACTTCCGGAAAAGAAATAAATCGTGCTAAGTTAGATCTAAATGGAAAACTTAACTCAGGAATTGAAGGAATTTGTTTTAATACTTCTAAAAACCAATTCTATTTTGTTAATGAAAAAGAACCGGGATTATTTTTCAATACCAATCTTCACTTTGATATAATCTCTAAAAAAGAAATTACATTCGCAAAAGATTATTCAGATATATGTTATGTTGCATAGGATAGCTCACTGTGGATTTTAAGTGACGAATCTCAAAAAGTTTTTCGTGTTGATAATAATGGAAAGGTTATTAAAGAATATAACGTTAATGTTAAGCAGCCGGAAGGATTGGCTATTGATTATAAGCAGAAAAAATTATTTATTGTCTCAGACAAAACCGAAAAACTTTATGAATATAGTTTGCCTTAATTAAACACCTTTCGTATCGCCTTTAATCATTTGCCAAACAGTCATTAGGATAATCTGCATATCAAGTTTCATTGACCAGTTTTCAATGTACCACAAATCAAACTTCATTCTTTGAATTGTTCGCTTACGATTTTCATCCTCATCTTCCACATCGCCTCTTAAACCATTTACCTGAGCCCATCCGGTAATGCCGGGCTTAACATTGTGCCTTAATTTTATTTCTTCAAATATTTGTCCATACATATCCTGATACGGAATCGCATGTGGTCTTGGACCAACAACAGACATATCTCCCTTAAGCACATTTATAAACTGCGGTAATTCATCTATGTTCGTTCTTCTTAATATTTTACCAAATTTTGTAACTCTCTCATCATCTGCAACAACAGGTTTAAAGGAATATTCTTTACTGCTTTCTTCCACCTTCATAGTTCTGAATTTATAGCATTTAAATTTTTCATCTTTAGCTCCGACTCTTTCCTGAAGAAATAACACCGAACCGCGCGATGAAATTTTTATAAGAAGTGTAATTATCGGGAACAGCCACGTAAGTATTAATAGTGTAACCAGAAATGAAAAAAGAATATCAAACGATCTTTTAATAAATCTTCTATTTACTTCTTCAAGCGGTTCGTCTCTTGCAGTAATTATCGGAAAATTTCCGATCGTACTTACGTGGAAACGATTTGAAAGGAATCGAAAATAATCCGGTATGATATGCACTTTAGCAGCATTGATGTTGCAGATTCTTATTATTTCATCAAGTCGCTGTGTCGATTCATTTTGCAAAGCTATTACAACTTCTTCCACTTGATTTGATTTTATTTTTTCATCAAGCTCATCTATTCTGCCAATAACTTCCGTGACATCTAAATCATTATCCAAAAATCCTATAAACCTATAACCGAATTCAGGTGTTTTAATTATAGTGTTTTTGAAATTCCTTGCAACCTCGCCCGCACCAATTATTAAAAGGTTTCGTACGCTTTTACCTTTTTCTCTTAGAGAGCGAAGAATCTCTTTGAAAATTATTGCTCTTAAACTAACACATATAAATAAAAGTGTTCCATAAATCACAATAAAGTTTCTTGTAAAGAGGTCTTCTTTTGCAAGAAAGATAAATAAAACGGCAGAAGCGATTTGTACAAAAGTGCTTTTAGCAATATTTATAAATTGCGTGGCAACAGATCTTAAGTAGAATTCATTATAAAAACCTGTTATACTTGCATTAAAAAACCAAAGAATATTTAGTATCAAGAGCAGTATAAACATATAATTTCGTTGAAGCAGAATACCGAATGGCTGAGCAATAACTGCAGCTAAAAAAAAAGAAAGATTAAGAAGTATTAAATCAGCGAAAAGCCTTTGATAGTATATTGATTTTTGGTTTACGATCACTTTTTCTTCACGATATTTTTTTTGTTGAATAACTCAGTTTTTTCGTTTACATAGTTTTTGATATTCTCTTCAAAAGTCTTTCTGCTGAATTTTGCAGTATGCGATCTAATTTCTGAATAATTCATTGAATGTGAAATCATATCAAATTTTTTAACGGCTTCGATTAATGATTCTACAGTTTGCTCAGGAAATAATAATCCGGTTATACCATTGATAACAGATTCGGAAGTACCTCCATAATTACCAGCAATAACAGGAGTTCCGCAAGCCATAGCTTCTACAACAATTATCCCGAAATCTTCTTCAGCAGCAAAAACAAAAGCTTTTGCCTTTTGCATATATTCTCTTAAACTTTCAAAATCCTGATACCCGAGAACATCAACATTTGGTGTTGCCTTAGACATTATCTTTTCTTTCTCGGGTCCGCTGCCAATTACAACTAATTTTTTATCCAGCATATCTGCAAAAGCATCAACAATTAAATCGATACGCTTGTAAGGTACTAACCTTGAGGCAGTTAGATAGTAATCTTCTTTTTCTGTTACCAAAGAAAATTTTTGAGTATCAACTGGCGGATAAATTACATCTGCTTCGCGATTATAAATACGTTTAATTTTTTTTGCAATGTGATTTGAATTGGCTATAAAGTAATTAACATTATTTGCTGATTTTAAATCCCACTTTCGCAAATACTTTACAGTTGCTTTAGCTATTTTTCCTTTAATACCAGATGTCAAATTTGCTTCCTGCAAATAATAATCGGCTTCATCCCAGGCATATCTCATAGGTGAGTGGCAATAACAGATATGCAATTGATTTGGATTAACTTTTACACCTTTAGACACAGCATGCGAACTTGAAATTATCAAATCATATTTAGATAAATTAAATGACTCAATTGCTTTAGGGAATAGTGGAAGATACTTGCGGTGCTGAGTTTTTGCATAGGGTAAATGCTGTATAAAAGATGTGTGAGCATGTTT
>JAVHOU010000126.1:0-3116 GCA_036170275.1 Ignavibacteriaceae bacterium | reverse complement strand
TTGTTTTAAAAAAATCTTTTCTTGTTTGTTTCATAAGTTTAACCTAATAAGTTTTGCTTTATTTTTAATGTGTCATTTCAAATTCCCGATTCATCGGAGTGGGAATCTTAAACAAAGAATTAACAGATTTCTCAGTCGAAGCACTCCTTCGAAATGACGTCTTTACTGTTTTGGTTATCATATTATTTATTAATAAGACACCTTACGCAAATCTGTGAAACCTTCGAGGTTTGGTTAAAAAAGCAATTAAAATAATAGAAAAATTCTTAGTTATTTCAGAAAACCTCGAAGGTTTTTATCAAATGTTGGTAACATAAGTTAATAATTCTCCGTTAACTTTCTCAACTCAGAAGAATGATCATAAAATTCTTCAAGAGATAATTCTTTAAGATAAACCATTCCATAAGCAGCTTTTACTCTTGGATAAGAATGCTTTAAGAAATAATCTTTACCCAAACATAATCTTATAGTTTGATACTGGTCAACCTGAATGCGTTGTGCTAAGCGGGAAAATGGGCCATCATATTCCCAGCTTGGAAAACTTGCCGCTCGTTGTGAACCATAACTGTTTAGAAAAGTATTTTCCATAATTGCCATTGAGTTTAAACTAACAGGCACATAAATATTTGCTTCCGCAGGATGAAAGCGATACCAAACATTTCTATATCCCCAAACTCTAATATTTGAAATTCCTGTTTCTTTTTCATAAAGCTTTAATGCTTCGGCAGTTGCCTGTAAAACTTTGTAATGTGTATCCGGACCGCTGCCTTCAGGATCTAAAGCTACAGTTACAATTGTTGGCTTAATCTGTTTTAACAAATTGAAAACCGGAATTACATCTCTATCCATTTCTGGATTTTCTGTAAAAATATCACCTTGATAAAATCCAAGTCGCATATGTGTAACTGAACCTGTACTGAAACCAAAGAAAGCCCAAACAAGTTCTTCCTCCCATTCACGCATCATTCCTTTTAACTTTTGAACATGGGGAATATCTTTTTTCCCGGGATACTGAGTTTTAAAGTAGTTTATAAGTTCATCAACTCTATCTTCAAGATAAGTGATATTATCTTCTTCATAAATTTCAATCATATTCCTGAGAAGCCTGCGCGATACTGCTTCTTTCCTCAGTGTCTTACTATGTTCAGCCAGCCCATCTAAGTAAAGATGAATATCTCTGTTCTTGCCTTCTTTAAATTCAGGATCAAAATAACGTTTTGTAAAGCGTGATCTGAAATCAGGTTGTAATAAAAATGTATTTAGATCATTAAGTAATTCTAACATATAAACATTAGTTACAGCAGTAAATCCGCTTGTCATCGTTACAAAGTGATGACTGTTACTTGCATCTCTTACAAGATGATTTATGTATGGAAGATATCCAAGTGGAATATCATCGTGATGCGGACCTGTGTGAAGTATTACCTGATTTGAAACAGGTAACATTCCTCTTTCAAATCTTTCTATAATTGATTTGTGAATTTCTTTACCAATTTCCTGTGGTGATTTTTTTGTCCTTTCCAAAATTAATTTTGTAAGGTTGTTAGAATTATAATCTTCTATGGTAAGATCAAGCAAAGATTTATTTATTTCTAAGCAAAGATTCACAACAGCTCTTTCAACAGATACGTTTGAAATTTCTTCTTCCTTCAATACATCGTCGTATCTTCTTTCAACAAGTCTGAATGCTGCACCGTTTGTTAAATAGAATCGTGCATTTTTTAATCGTTGTAAAACAGTTGCCGGATATAAATTTGATTCCGAAGTTTGGATTGAATCCCGTACAATGTTTCCTTTAGCTTCACCAGCAGCAATAATTATCGCAGTTGTTTCTGGATTATAAGTTATCGTATCAAGTCCGATTGTAATTACTAATCTTTTCTTAGCAACTTCAATTCCACCCAAATCTGTAGCAGCGGCGGCTTGAGTTTCATAATTGGTCTGAATTAATCTTGTTGTGGAAAAATGATCGCTGCCCATTACATTAAAACCAATATGTCCATCGGGACCAATACCGCCAAGGAAAAATCCAATACCGCCCATATCTCTAATTTGTTTTTCATAATTTGTGCAGAACTGATCAACTAACTCTATAGTTTGCTTCTGATGTCTTTCCAATGTAGTTGAAGCCCATCTCGTTCTTAATGAAAGATCTATATTTTCATTCGGGAAAATTTCTGCAAGCGTAAGATTATTTGGTGTTGGAATTTCATTAATATTCATCAGCAATGCTTTTTTAGTATCAAGTCCCCAATTGCTGAAATAATATTTCTGAATGTAGTAATAAAAACTGTTATGCTGATGAGAATCTATCGGATAAAATTCATCAATCTGAACAAAACGTAAACTGCTTATGTCCGGTTTTTTATTCGGATCGAGGTCAATTTTTTTTAATGTGTTAACTACATCATCCTTGCCCCAGTTCTTTAAATAATATGCAACCCATTTTATAAAATGTTCCGGAGTTTTTCCTGTTGGTAAGGAAACTACGCCGCCAGGGTTTTGCTGCATCCATTCTATAAATCGTAATGCGGTCATCTTTCCAAGTTCCGGGAAATTGGCAACTTGTATAACAGGAATTTTTTCTGTGGGTTTGTAAATTAATTCTTTACCGGAAAGTTCTAAATAATATTGTTCAACTTTTGATAACATGACTTGTAACTTTTATTATGATATGGAATAATTTTAAGAATTTTGTTTATTAAATATAACAATGATGGCAATGTGTTTAAAGAATAATTAAATTTTCAATTACCATTTAAGCTATCTAAAATAATTTAAATTCTTAAGTTCCTCTTTTGCAAGGTTATGTGATAATTCTATAAAAGGTCACACCGAGCGAAGTCGAGGTGTGAATTTGTTTCAAAATGTCAGTCTTCGACTCCGCTCAGACTGACGAATTATATTTTTCACACAGTCTCTTGTTAGTATAGGTTTGCCACGGAGAATTAGGGTGCTTCGTGTTAAGCTGTATATTCTATTAAAGATGAATTGATTGATCAAATATTAAATATTTTACAATTACTTTACTTAAATTTGCAGCAGTAATTACTGACCAACTTTCATTACTGTCCGGTTATAAGTTGAATAAAGATAATTGGTTATAGTTCTGGTCA
>JAVHOU010000125.1:0-3130 GCA_036170275.1 Ignavibacteriaceae bacterium | reverse complement strand
TACCGATGGAAAGAAATGGAAAAAGATGATTTTCTTTGGATGAGAAATCGTTTTGCACAATTGTTTACAATGGTTGATATTGTTCGCATAGATCACTTCCGTGGATTTGAAGCTTTCTGGGAAATTCCCGGCGATGCTCCAACTGCAGAAACCGGCAAATGGGTTAAGGCACCGGGACATAAATTATTTAAATCAATCCAAAAACATCTTGGCGATGTTCCAATCCTTGCAGAAGATCTTGGAGTAATTACTCCTGCAGTAGAAAAACTTAGAGATGATTTTGAATTTCCGGGAATGAAAATTCTTCAGTTTGCTTTTGGAACGGATATGGAAACAAAATTTCTTCCTCACAACTTTGTACAAAATTGTGTTGTGCTAACGGGTGCGCACGATAACGATACAACACGGGCATATTTTGAAAATGCCAGACTTGACAATAAATCTGATATTTATGATCACGTACAGAAATATCTTAATTATAATGGAGATGATCTTGTTTACGAGTTGATAAGACTTGCTTACAGATCGGCTGCAAATATTGTTATTGTTCCTATGCAGGATATTTTAAATCTTGGTGGTGAAGCACGAATGAATTTTCCTGGCAAACTTGGCGGCAATTGGATGTGGCGTTTTACCTGGGATCAAATTCCCGATAATCTTTATTTAAAATATTTTGGCTTAGCCCAACTTTACGAAAGACCACCAAAACCAAAGAAAATAGAAACAATGGAGTCCTAACATTTTTGTCATTCCTCACTTGATGCGGAATTTTTGCCGTTTCCAAAGATGGATGCCGGATCAAGTCCGGCATGACAATTATATTGAATCTGAAAATTGTTTTTTGAATCAAACTGTTTGAAAAATTAAAAGGAACGTGAATTGAAAAAAATATTCTTATCAATGATTTTATTAACTGCAATTTTAATTAGCTGCAGTAAAAGCGGTACAAGCGATAACTTAAAATGGGAAACCAATCTTGAGACTGCATTGCAGAAAGCAAAAATAGAAAACAAAGCTGTACTTGTAAATTTTACAGGCAGTGATTGGTGTGTATGGTGTCAGAAATTAAGCGCTGAAGTTTTTTCTAAAAGCGAGTTTGAAGATTATGCTGAAGAAAATTTAATTCTGGTTAAAATAGATTTTCCCGAAAAAATTGAACAAAGCGCTGAAACTAAAATGTACAACAATCAGCTTGCACAAAGATTTGGTATCGAAGGATATCCAACAATCTTTCTGTTAAAAAACGATGGCTCTGTTGCATTAAAGACAGGATACTTGCCCGGCGGACCGGTTAATTATGTTAATCAATTAAAGAGTTATTTGTAATTTGATTAAAACCTTCAAGGTTTCTGGCTTGTAACCTCGAAGGTTTCTTGTGATCTATACCGCATTTTTTAACATCACTTTGCATTAAATCTTCCCCTATCTTTTACTAAATTTGCCTGCAACTTATATCAAGTATTTTGAAAATAGCTAAAAACATTTATGATTAAAAAAATAATAGTAATCGGTGCAGGAATTTCCGGTTTAACATCAGCATATCTTTTATCTAAAAAAGGGTTTGATGTAAAAGTTTTAGAAAAGAAAAATGATGTTGGTGGTTCGATTGAAAGCGTAACTGAAAACGGTTTTCTATTTGATCGCGGACCAAACAGTGCGCTTGAAACAACTCCGGTTATTGCTCAACTAATTCGTGAGCTTAAACTTGAACCTGAACTTATATATGCGAGCAAGCTTGCAAATAAAAGATACATTCTCCGCGATAATAAACTTCACGCGCTTCCAATGTCTCCACCCGGACTTATCAAAACAAAATTGTTTTCTACTAAAGCAAAGTTTCGTTTGATGGCTGAACCGTTTATTGGAAGATCGAAAGATGGTTATTATCAAAGCCTTGCCGAGTTTGTAAAGCGAAGATTGGGACAGGAGTTTCTTGACTATGCAATCAATCCCTTTGTTGCGGGAGTTTATGCAGGAAGACCCGAAGACTTAAGTGTTAAATCTGCTTTTCCAAAATTGTATGCGTTAGAGGAAAAATACGGCGGATTAATTATTGGAACAGTTCGAAGTATCCGTGAAAGGAAAAAACGTGCAGAGGTTGCAAAGCAATCTGCAAAAATGCTTTCCTTTAAAAGTGGAATGATCGCTCTTCCTAAAGCAATTGAGAAATATTTTGGCTCCAATATTTTACTTTCGAGCGAAGTTATTTCAATCGATAAAAATGAAAATGGATTTTCTGTTTCATATCAGCAAAATGGAACGACAAATAAAATTGATTGCGATGTCGTGCTTTCCACCATTCCATCTTACGTTGCAAGCGGAATTTTTACAAAGTATGATAAAGATTTTAAAACTCATGCTGATGCAATTTATTATCCGCCAGTTTTAGTTTACTATTTAGTTTACAATAGAAAAGATATCAAACAAGATTTAGATGGATTTGGATTTTTAATTCCTGCAAAAGAAAACAAATCATTTCTTGGCGCTCTCTGGAGTTCTGTAATCTTTTCAGACAGAACAGATGAAAGTAAAACAGCATTTACTTTGTTTGTTGGCGGATCAAGAAATCCTGAGTTTGTAAAAGAAGATAGAGCATCACTACTAATAAAAGTTAGAAAAGAATTTGAAGTGTTAATGGGAATTAGTGCCGATCCGGTTTATTCATCAGAAAGATTTTGGGAGAAAGCAATTCCGCAGTACAATTTGGGATACATTGAACATGAAAGATATTTTGATGATTTTGAAAAGCGAAATCCCGGCTTATTTATAAGCGGTAATTTCCGCGGCGGAATTTCAGTTGGTGATTGTATTAAAAATGCGGATCTTATCTGTGACAAGATAAATTAACAATGAACAATTAAGAATGCAGGTTTAGTATGAAAAAATCTGAAAATCCTATCGTTGATAAAAGTTTTGATTTTTCTGTTCGCATTGTAAAGCTTTACAAATATCTGATAAAAAGAGACAAGGATTTAAAATCGGTATATAACCAAATATTGCGTTCGGGAACATCAATTGGTGCTAATGTATCAGAATCGCAAGCGGCGGCAAGTAAAACTGACTTTAGAAATAAACTCATTACTGTCCGGTTATAAGTTGAATAAAGATAATTGGTTATAGTTCTGGTCAA
>JAVHOU010000124.1:0-15494 GCA_036170275.1 Ignavibacteriaceae bacterium | reverse complement strand
GGTTCATCAATGCCTCCATTGCGCGGCGATCAACTTGAGGGAGTTAAGATGGATGCTGAATCACTTAAAGCTGCAGGTACATCTATTGGTACGGGCGGAATTATAGTAATGGATGAAGATACTGATCTTGTAAAAGTATTAGCTCGTATATCACATTTCTATCATCACGAAAGCTGCGGACAATGCACACCTTGTCGTGAAGGAACTGGCTGGTTGGAGAAAATTCTTAATAGAATCTTAGACGGAAAAGGTTCAGCGAGTGATTTAGATCTCTTAGTAACTGTTGCAAGCCAGATTGAAGGAAATACAATTTGTGCTCTCGGTGAAGCTGCCGCCTGGCCAGTTAGATTTATGGTTACAAGGTTCAGAGATTATTTTGAAGCAAGAGTTAGCAAAGAAGTTAATCTGCAAGTCGCAAATAAAGTTCACTCGATGAGGCATACTGCAATACCTTTAGAAGAAATTAAAAACTAAAAATTAAAAATTTGAAAATCAGATAAAAAAAATCCTCTCAAACTTTAAGAGGATTTTTAGTTTTAAATTACATTCTTATCAAATTAGTTGAATACAGTATTAAATATTGCCTCAGGATATCTAGCTGCCACAGTCAACAAAACTTTTGCAGGCCCATCTGGTTTTCTTCTACCTTGTTCCCAATTTTGAAGAGTAGCAGTACTAAATCCTAAAAGTTTAGCAAATTTAATTTGAGATAAACCCAATTGTTCTCTAATAATTTTTGGATCAGGATTTTCAAAAGAAAACTCTCTAGATGGTTTCCGTTTCCCTTTAATAATCTTTGCACCTTCTTTTATACTTTTTTCTAACTCTTTAAATAATTTATCCTTCATTTGCACTTACACAGCCGTCGGTGTAAGAACTCTTGTCGCGAGTTCATTATCAAGCATATACAAACCGCTTTTATTATCGCCAATCATTTCAAATTTCTGAATTATCTCTTCAACATTAGCTTCTTCTTCAACTTGTTCTGTAACAAACCATTGCAAAAAATTATTCGTAGCAAAATCTTTTTCCAGCATAGCAGTTTCCACAAGTTTATTTAATAAGCCCGTAATTTTCTGTTCGTGTTTTAAAGTCTCGGCAAACACTTCAGAAATAGATTTCCATTCGACTTTTGGTGCTGCAATTTGTGATAAAGTAACTTTACCGCCTTTTTGTAAAATGAAATCAAAAAATTTCATTCCGTGCATATGTTCTTCCTGTGTTTGGATCCTAAACCAATTTGCAAATCCTTTTAAGTTTTTTTCTTCAAAGTAAGCAGCCATTGAAAGATATAAATATGATGAGTAAAACTCTTCGTTAAGATGTGTGTTTAAAGTTTTTTGCATTTTTGTGGATATCATAATAACCTCTAATTTTTTTAATCTGTTTAATTTTGTTACTCAAATATAGTTTATTTAATCCAAAATCACCTCTAAGATTTTTCTGTCCCGAATAAAATTGTGTTAAAGTTCACATAATTCAATTAGAATTAAATTGATAATAAAACAGTCTTTAGTTAATTTTGTTCAGGCTTATTTTAAAAAGATTAAATTTATTAAAGGAGTTATAGAATGGCAGTTAAAGTAGCTATTAACGGGTTCGGAAGAATTGGAAGACTCGTTTTACGTGCAATGGCAGATAAAGGTGTTTTAGGTAAAGAGATTGATCTCGTTGCTTTAGTTGATGTAACCAACGATGCAAAATATTTTGCTTACCAATTAAAATATGATTCTGTGCACGGAAAGTTTAATGGAGAAATTACTTCAAAGAAAAGCAAAGCTGATTTAGAAAATGATGATGTCCTTGTTATCAATGGCGAAGAAACAAAATGTGTTCTTGCAACTAAAGATCCTTCGCAGCTTCCCTGGAAAGAACTTGGAGTTGATTTTGTAATTGAATCAACCGGACTTTTCACAGATTCAGAAAAAGCAAAAGGACACATAGCTGCAGGCGCAAAGAAAGTTATTATTTCTGCTCCGGGTAAAGGCAATGTAAAATTTGTGGTTATGGGTGTTAATGACAATGAACTAAAACCAGAACACACAATAATTTCTAACGCTTCTTGTACAACTAACTGTTTAGCTCCGGTTGTTCATGTTTTATTGAAAGAGGGAATTGGAGTTGAAGTTGGAATTATGACTACAATTCACTCTTACACAGCAACACAAAAAACTGTTGATGGTCCTTCTAAAAAAGATTGGAGAGGCGGAAGAGCTGCTGCAATAAATATTATTCCATCAAGTACTGGTGCTGCAAAAGCTGTTGGTGAAGTTCTTCCTGCGGTAAAAGGGAAATTAACCGGCATGTCATTTCGTGTTCCAACTGCAAACGTTTCAGCAGTTGATCTTACTTTCCGTTCAACAAAAGATACTTCAATAAAAGAAATTGACGGATTACTTAAGAAAGCATCGGAAACTTATTTAAAAGGTATTCTTGGTTATTGCAATGAAGAACTTGTTTCAACAGATTTCAATCACGATAGTCGTTCTTCTATCTATGATTCTTTGGCAACACTTCAGAATAATTTTAAAGATGAAAAAAGATTCTTTAAAATAGTTTCCTGGTACGATAATGAATGGGGATATTCTAACAGATGTGTTGATCTTTTACTAAAAGTTGCGAAAATGTAATTTACTTCTTTAAGGCGATCTTAAAGGATCGCCTTTTTAATACTAATTAGTGAGAGTTTTTTACGTTTTTATTTAGCTCTTTTTGTCATTTCGACCGAAGGGAGAAATCTTTTACATTATACAGTATCAGATTTCTCAGTCGAGGACTCCTTCGAAATGACTTTTCTGATTAAAGCAACATAACCTAAAAGTCGTGACCATTTAATCATAGTATAAATTTTAAAAAATATTTATTAAATTTTTAGCAGGGAAGAAAAATGAATAAACTATCAATTGATAAAGTTGAACTTAAAGGTAAACGCGTTCTTGTTCGCGTTGATTTTAATGTTCCGCTTGATGAAAATCTAAATATTACTGATGATATTAGAATTACCGAATCACTGCCAACAATTAAAAAAATTATTGCTGACGGCGGCAAAGCAATTTTAATGAGCCATCTTGGACGACCAAAAGGCGGACCAAATCCTAAATATAGTTTAAAGCCGACAGCAAAACGTTTAAGTGAATTACTTGGCAAAGAAGTTAAACTGGCACCTGATTGCGTTGGACCAGAAGTAAAAGCAATGGTTGATGCGATGAAAGATGGAGATGTTCTAATTCTTGAAAACGTTCGCTTTCATCCAGAAGAAGAAAAAAATGATCCAGCATTTGCAAAACAATTAGCAGAACTTGGTGATGTGTATATTAATGACGCTTTCGGAAGTGCACACAGAGCACACGCCTCTACAGAAGGTGTAACTAAGTTTATAAAAGTTTGTGCAGCAGGATATTTGATGCAGAAAGAACTTGATTATCTCGGCGGCGCGATTACAAATCCTAAACGTCCTTACGTTGCAATTCTTGGCGGTGCAAAAATTTCCGGTAAAATTGATGTGATAAATAATCTTCTTACAAAGGTTGATACTTTAATTGTTGGCGGGGGAATGGCTTTTACATTTTACAAAGCTCAGGGAAAAGAAATCGGAACATCTTTGCTTGAAACGGAAAAAGTTGATCTAGCAAAAGAGGTTCTTGAAAATGCTAAGAAATCTGGAATAAAATTCTTATTGCCAGTAGATATTGTTGTTGCTAGTGAATTCAAAAACGATTCCCCTGCTTCTGTAGTTAGCGTTGATTCAATACCCGCTGATAAAATGGGATTGGATATTGGACCTGAAACAATTAAGTTATTCACAAATGAATTGATGAATGCTATGACTATTGTCTGGAATGGTCCAATGGGTGTTTTTGAAATGGATAATTTTGCAAAAGGTACAAATGCAATTGCTAAAGCTTTAGCTGATGCAACAGTTAAGGGTGCAATAACAGTTGTTGGCGGTGGTGATTCTGCTGCAGCAATTACTAGAGCAGGATTGAAAGATAAAGTATCACACGTTTCAACAGGCGGCGGAGCTTCACTCGAGTTTCTTGAAGGCAAAGCTTTACCTGGTGTTGTTGCATTAAATGATGTAAAGTAAATCATTTCTCGTATGAAAGCTAAACCTTGAAGGTTTAACTTGAAAATAGATGTAAAATTATAATTAATATAAAATGAAGTTAGAAAAACCTTCCCACAAAGTGGTACCTATGGCAAAGGTTTTATATAACATGATTATAAAGAATAAAATAATTTAAGGATCAGTTTGAATAATAATTATCGTCCAAGAGGTTTAGGAGGAGGATTTTTTTCTTTTCCTCCTGTTATTAAAAATCTTCTTATAATAAATGGAGTCGTATTTTTTGTGCAGCTCCTAATGGATAATCTAACATTTAATGGTTTACCGGCTTGGTATATTTTAAATAAATGGTTCGCACTCAATCCAATTTCCGGGGCTGATGCGGCAGGACAGCCATTTAATTTTCAGGTATGGCAGTTAATTACTTATCAATTTATGCATGGAGGATTTTCACACATCCTTTTTAACATGTTTGCATTGTGGATGTTTGGATCAAGCATTGAAGATGTTATGGGATCAAAAAAGTTTCTAATCTTTTACCTCTTGGCTGGTATTAGCGCTGGACTACTGCATTTGTTCCTTTCCCCTTTATTTGGTGGTGCACCAGCGGTAACTATTGGTGCTTCGGGCGCTATTTATGGGGTACTAATTGCGTATGCAATGTTCTTTCCTGATAATTTAATTTTTATTTATTTCTTAATCCCTGTTAAGGCTAAATACTTAATCGGATTTTTAGTTGTGATTGAATTTCTTGCTGTTGATAGTGCATCAAGCGGTGTGGCGCATCTTGCACACCTTGGCGGAGCGTTATTTGGATTTTTATATATTATGTTTGATAAGAACAGCTATGTCGGTCTAAAAAATATATTTAGAAAATCTTATTACAATAAACCTAAAATAGGAAATAAGATTTTTGATAATTTTCCCTTTAAATCAAAAAATGCAGATAAAGATGTTGAAGATGCAAAGTTTTATGATATTAAGAATGATACTGGTCAGGAAATAACCCAGCAGGAAATTGATCAAATACTTGATAAGATCGGTCAGAGTGGATATCAGAATCTTTCTGAAAGGGAAAAGAAAATTCTTTTTGAAGTAAGTAAAAAGATGAATAAGAATTGAAAAATATTTTAAATCTTTTTGCTCTTTTTATTTGTTCTCAAATATTATTTTTTTCCTGTGGAAATGATCAACCAATTAGTGAAGAAAAATTTATTAAAATTTATGCCAATATGGTTATTATGCAGGATACTTCTTCATTAAATCAAGTCCAGGTTCGAGATACAGTTTTATCAATTTATAAATATTCTTTAAATGATTATAAGAAAACGATTGATTTTTATAATTCTGATCCTGAAAGATGGCAAAAATTTTTTGATAAAGTTGTAACTTATGTTGAAAGTTTAAAACCAAAAACTAAGACGAGAGTACTTTAATCTTTGCCAAACCGATACGGATTAGTGGATAGGTAAAATCTGAAGGTAATCTGTTTTTCAAATTTTTTAATGTATCAAATCCCTTTTCAAATTCATTTCTAAGAATTTTTAATTTAGCGTTATCGATAATTCCAGATATATCTGTTTCAGGCAAGTAATCTAGAATAGTTTCAATCTGCATTGATATTACAGCTTCGGTTAATTTACGCAGCTTAGAAATTTCTGAAAGTGAGTAATTTTTCTTAAGTAAATTATAAGTACCTAAAATATTATTTGGTAGTTTGTCCTCAACTTGTGTTTTCACATCCAATTCACCGGTGATGAAAGAATTGATCACTTCAAGAAAATCCTGCCCGATCTTATTAAACATTCGTTCATTGAATCCTTGGATGCATAGCAGTTCTGATTTTGTTTTTGGTTTTACCTGACAAATTTTGGACATCAAAGGATCGGGGCAAATAATATTTGATGATTGCAAAAATTTTTTTGCAGCATTTTCTCTTACTTTCCTGAGCAGGTGAAACAGTTCAATATTTTCTTCGAAATTGGTTTCAAGTAAATTTTCTGAAATGATTTTCTCATTGGTTACAGATTTACTTTCCGGCAAGTAGTAAACCTTTTGCTTACCCAAATTCCTGGATTCAATTTTCCCTTCTTTAATCAAAATTATTAAAGAGTTAACTATTTCTGATTTATTATAGCCAACTAATGTTGAATAACTTTTTAGCAGCTTAAAGCTGCTTTCAATTTCTGTCCCCAGCAAGATATCGGCAATCTGTTTTTCCTTTATTGGTATATCAATTTCATCAAGTAAATCTAAAACACTTTCTTTGAGATAGTTAAGAGAACTATTTGTTCCACCAGTTTCCTTTAAGCAGTTGTCGCATTTACCACAAGAATAATTATCAGTTTCCTCGCCAAAATAATCTAAAATAAATTTAAACCGGCATTCATTTGAATAAACAAAATCAACCATCTTATCAAGTTTCTGTTTTGAACTTATGTAGAATTGATTAATTAATTTGTAATTAAGTTTAAGCTCATCAGCATTTATTCTTGGCTGCAACAACGATAAAGTTTCTTTCCCAGTAGATTTGCTGAACTCAATTATCCCCAGGAATTCAAGATTGTTGAGGATATCATTAAGTTCTTCTTTCGTGAAACCGGTTTCTTGTAATGCCTTATCAAAATTTATAGTACTTTGCCTATCAAAAATTTCAATTCCAAAACTTCTTATCAAGTAAAGAAGTAAATCCTTCATTAATTGATTAGTTGTTTTTCTAATAAAACTCTTCAGCCGGTTTTGCTCAAATAATATTTTTATTTTGTCTGTTGCTTTATAAGCCGAGTTTATTCTAAAATATCCTGCAGTCTCCAGATATTTTAATGAAGAATAAATCAATGAATTTGAAATATCCTGTTTGACATAAAGTTTAATGTAACCATGATTTATTGAAATACTTTTTTTTGCTATTGATCCAATTGCAATTTGTGCAGAGTCACAGATTCCATCATATATTTTTTTTATTAATTCTTTTGTTGGGAAAGAATTTGAGATAAAGTAATCATGAATTTGTACATCACTTTCGTCATAAAGCAAATATGCAAAAGAGCTTTTCCCATCTCTTCCCGCTCTTCCAATTTCCTGATAATAATTTTCAATCGTGCCTGGCATATTTAAGTGTATTACCAAACGGATATCCTTTTTATCTATTCCCATCCCGAATGCATTAGTTGCAATTATAATCGGTACACGATCCTCAATAAAATCTTCTTGAATTTTTTTACGGATGATTGGATCGAGTCCTGCATGATAATATTGGCAATTGATTTTATTCAGCCGGAGAAATTCTGAAAGCTCTTCGGTTTTCTTTCTTGAAGATGCATAAATAATTGCAGGCGATTTATGTTGATGAATTAATTCTAAGCACCTTTCTTTTTTCTTCTTTATTATTTCTGCATTAACAAAAAGATTATCTCTTTCAAATCCTTTAACAATCAGTTTAACGTTTTTTAGATTTAACTGCTTGATTATGTCTTTAACAACTTCGGGAGTTGCGGTGGCTGTAAAAGTAGATATTTTTTTTAAGCCGGTAAACTCTATAAAATCTTTAAGCTTTGTATAGCTCGGTCTAAAATTATGTCCCCACTGACTAATGCAATGAGCCTCATCAATAAATAAAAATTCCGGTTTTAAATTTTTTAATCGAAGTGCAAACTCAGTATTTTCAAGTTTTTCGGGTGCAACATAAACTAACTTAATTTTTCCGTACGCAATGTCTTGCAGAACTTTTTCAGTTTCAATAAAACTTTGCGTGCTATTTATAAATGCTGCTATTTCAATTGATTTGTTAAGCGAATCAACTTGATCTTTCATCAAAGCGATAAGAGGTGAAATTACAATAGAATAATTATCACTTATCAGTGCCGGAATTTGGTAACAAATTGATTTACCTGCACCTGTCGGAAGAATAGATAAAACGTTTTTACCGTTTAGAATTTCTTCAACAATCTCAAGTTGACCTGGTCTAAATTCTTTATAACCAAAATATTTTTTTAAAGCTTCTAAAGGGGTCATTTAATGTGTGTGTAAAAATTCACTTGCCAATATAAATGAACTTTATTAAAAAGAGAAAGAGGGGAAGTATAACTTGTTAATTGAAGCTATGAAAAAGTGAGCCATTAAGCATTGGAATCCCTGTATCAAGAATAGCAAGAATTATATCGGAATTACCGGTTGAAATTCCCCAAGCCTCCGGTGCATCAATATCAGCATCATTAGTACCGGATGGCGGAGTTTGTCCTGTATTTTTTAATGCCCATTGATAAGGATAGTTGCCGGACTTGTCCCTTGAAAATAAGGATCATTTGGTTCCAAATCTACTCTTGTAACCATATTAGGTTCAGCAGTTACTACAAAAGATAGTTTTAACAATTCTTCGATTGCAAGAATTTCATTTTTACCTTCTGGTAGTTCTATTAATCCCCAACCGAGTTCATCAAACGAATTAATGATTTTCCCTCCAACAGCATTAAGTAATCCATTAATCTCTGTTTGCGTTGCAGAAGGATTAATTTTTACCGCTATTTCTCCTTTTACAAATTGAATTTCTCTTCCTTGCCATATTTCTGTCTTCACTGCTTTTCCTGCAACTTGCTCAATTTTTTGTTTTAACTGAGCATTCACAGCAGCGGGCATAACAAAAAGGAAGGTAATTAAAATCAGAAACAAATATTTTGTTTTCATGTCTACTATCCTTTTATTATTTTAAAAATTAATTGTTTTATCTATTTGGGAATTATAATAAAAAAGGCGCCTTGAGGATACACGCATCCCCATGCTAAAAGATTCTTGGCCGGATCATTTGCAAGGAGAGCGTTTCGAGTGCGCCTAATTATTTTTTGGGGGTGATCTTTCTGTTTTCATAAGCTCACATAAAAATTTTTTATTTCTTTAAATCCATGACATAAATTCCTCCATGTCCTCCAAAATAGAATTTGTCAGGATTTGAAGAAATTTCTAAATCGCTGTAATAGTAGGAGACATGCAAATTATCAATTCCAATTCTTACCCATTGGTTTTGTAAATATGAATATTCATAAATTCCTCCATCATCACCAAAAGTTCCTACCAAAAATAACCGTGAAGCACTTCCTTTTTTTATTTTCATAACGCTACAGTCTGTTGGTAAGCCTTGACTAAAGTTTTCCCAACTTATTCCAGCATCTTCTGTTTTATAAGAGCCCAGCCAAGGAACTCCAACATATATAACTGCCGGCTCTTTCGGATTTATAAAAATGTCGTGAACTCCTATTTCACCTAACCCTGAGCGGAACCAATTCACTCCTGCATCAGTACTCTTCCATAGTATTCCACTCCAAGCTGTTCCGGCGTAAACATTGTTGGTGTCAATAGGATCAATTGCAATACTTACTACTCCATCACGTAATGAATCATCTCCTATTTCATTCCAGTGTAAGCCGCCGTCATAGCTTTTGTACATTGTCCCACCGTAAAAACCACCTGTCCCTGCATAAAGGGCATTTGTATTTTTAGGGTTCATTGCTAAACTCTGCACACGCCTTTCATAATCGATACGAATTCCATCGACAATAGGCTGCCAAGTTTCCCCGCCATCTTCACTTTTCATTATTCCCCCTGAAACAGTGTATATTATATTATGATTCGATGGATCTATTAAAATTTCACGGTACCCTCCAACTATAAGAAGCGTATCCCATGTTGTGCCTCCATCAATGCTTTTAAATAATTTTCCATTAATTCCTGCGCTGTAGTCATATAAAGTTCCAGCGTAGATTGTATTTGGATCGATAGGATCAATAGCAATTGCTATTACTCTTTCGTTTTCTAAGCCCAAAAACTTCCATTCTGCTTTATTAACTTGAAAATTAATTGTTGTATCGTGTTGCAACATAATGTTTGGCAATTTCACGAAAAGGATTTTAGGTAGGGTACTGTCTGTGTTCTCTATCTGAACTGCGTATGTACCTAAAGTGAGTTGATTTATTTTCTCCTTTATTAGCTCTCTATCATTGAAAGATAGTTTACCTACAGGTAACACATTATTGGCTGTACCATTCTTAATAAATATCATTTTTTTGACTAAGGCTTCTTTCTCAGTTTGCAGTTGGTAAAAATAAATTCCTGGGGTCACTCTATTACCAAAGTTGTTTCTTCCATCCCATTTAATTCCGTGTACTCCGTTTGTTTGTAAACCTATATTAAATGTCCTTATTTCTTGTCCTAGGACGTTATATATCTTTATGCTTACATCTGATTGTTTGTTCAGCTTAAATGGTATTTGAGTTTCAGAGGAAAATGGATTTGGATAGTTTTGGGCTAGTTCAATAGTTTGCGGTATTATAGGATTTTCTTTTATTCCAGTAATAATATCAAGCTGGTAATTTCCGGCAGTGTCAGTTAGTGCTGTAAATGTATTCGATGAATTACCTTCCTCAGTAAATGTAATTGAAGCGTAATGCACGGGATTAGAGCCAGCGGAAATATTTCCACTAAGGTGAATTGTTTGACTTTGAATTTGTGCAGAAAGTAGTAACAGGTTGATAAGAAATGTATGGAGTATTTTCATTTAGTTTACCTCAAAATAATCATTTTATTTGCCTGCAATAATCCATCAAATCTTAATTGGTAGATATAAATTCCGCTTGATAGATTAGCTGCATTAAAATCTATTGAATAATC
Organism: Ignavibacteriaceae bacterium; assembly: GCA_036170275.1. Lineage (GTDB taxonomy): Bacteria > Bacteroidota > Ignavibacteria > Ignavibacteriales > Ignavibacteriaceae > IGN3. Next base: position 4,768 of record JAVHOU010000124.1, on the reverse strand, counting down.
CCCTTCTTTTTGAAAATTGTTTACAAGCTCTTTTATTTTTTGCCCCAACGCGTTAAAAATAATTAATTGTACTTGTCCCTCTTTCGGTAAACAATATTTTATTATTGTAACAGGATTAAATGGATTGGGATAATTCTGACTCAAACGAAAATTATAGTGAACATTTGTTGTAGGACTTTTTATATCCGTTATCAAATCAGTGAAGTATAAGCCAGAGGGATAGTGGGATTTATCTGATGAATAAATCCCACAAAGAATTTTATTATGTGCAGTATCGACATTTATACATTCAATCAAACCTGAAGCAGGCAGACCGCTGCTGTATTCAATCCAACTCTCACCGCCATTCATACTCACCCAAAAGAGATTCCCCTGAAAACCAGGTTCTCCAAAAAGACCTGCAAATATTTGGTTTGGATTTTTTGGATTTATTGCTATGGACATTACGTCCTTATTTTGTCCGCTAATACCGCTGTCAGCTTCCTGCCAACTTTTTCCGCCGTAGGTAGATTTATAAATACCGCCTGCATAATTGGATGATGAAATTATTGCAGTATAGCCTGTATCTGCAGATGTGGGGTGCACTGCGAGAAATGCTCCTGAATGAATCGCAAATCCCAAGTCCAGAGTTTGCCAAGTATTCCCCTTATCTGTACTTTTGAAAATTCCAGTTGTGTATCCAGCATAGAGTATGCTATCATTATATGGCGTGATAACAAATGAGGTGAGCGGAAAAAGATAATAAGACGCAGGAGGTTGCGATCCAAGCGTATCCCATGTTTGTCCTTGATTAGAAGTTCTGTAAATAAATGAAGGACCAACCCCAACATACACGGTCTTATTATCCACTGGATCAATTTCGATCACAGGCGCAGGTGAAACCCTGCCAATAAACAAAAGCTTCCATGTTACACCGCAATCAGTCGACATAATAACATCATTGCTTTCTATAACGTGCCCAAAAACAGAAGCATAAAGAAGTTTAGAATTATATGGATCGACCTTCAATGCTCCAATATCTGTACCCAAAATTCCAATTGAATCCCAATAGCTACCTCCATCTGTGCTTCTAAAAAGTCCTATTCCATATTGGCCCCCAGCACCAAGCGCAAAGATAGTATCCGGATCGCTTTGGTAAATACTTATTGCGGCAATGGATTATCGGCAGTTCCTTCAGCAAGTTGCCATTGCTGGGCAAATACCCCAATTGGGAAACCAAGAATTGAAATGAACATGAGTATAATTGTAAAATTTGTTTTCATTTTGTTTGCCTTTTTTTTATCTCAGTAATGTCATTTTTTTTGATTGCACCAATCCATCAAATTTTAATTGGTAGAAATAAATCCCGCTTGAAAGATTTTGAGCATCAAAACTGACTGAATATGTCCCAGCAGTTCTCTCTTCGTTTACCAGTGTTTTAACTTCTCTGCTAAGAATATCATAAACTTTTAGTGTTACAAAACCCGAATGAGGAATTGCAAATTGAATATTTGTTGTTGGGTTAAAGGGGTTAGGATAATTTTGATACAATGCAAAAAATTCAGGGATTATATTTTCATATTTCTCAACACCGGTTAAAGAAATAGAAATATTAACTCCATCTACAACAGGTTTATTAACTAAATCAATTTGAACTGGCTGGGAATATTCGGAAGTATTATAGCCAATCTTACTTGCCTTAATTTTATAATTACCATTTTTCAAAGAAGGGATTGAATAATTACCATTGTAAACAGATATCGAAGAAGAAATTATATTACTCAAAGAATCAACAGCAGAGATTAATGACCCGCTTAATGCAGAACCCGAAGCAGAAAAAATTTTACCTGATATTTCGCCACCAAATGAGTTCATTGGTTCTATCACTCCAAAAATGTTTTTAATGTTTTCATTACCTTTTACGCTAAAGATAAATCCATCTTCCCAATTAGTACACATTTCATTATCGCTTTTATAGAACTGACTTATGTAATTTTCTTTGTAGAACAGCAATACATAATCGCCATTTTTTATATCTCTTAAAATAAATCTGCCGTCATAACCTGATTTTGATTCAATCCAATTACCTCCCGAAACAGGGATAGCACAAACTTCTGCATTAAATAATGGGTAGTAAGTTGATTTATCTCGTACAAATCCAGAAATGATATTCGTTCCCTGTACAGGCTTAGTCAAATTAAAATCAATTCCAGTTACATTAAGACTATCCGATCCTACTGTAACAGGTATCGCATCAAAGGTGTTATACGCATCCTTATAAAATTGCTGATAATAACCGTCATCGTACGCGAATAAAATATAATCTCCTTCAAAGACTTGAATTGAATAATTACCATTCTGGTCTGTTCCTATAAAAGATGAATCGCCCGGCTCAGCGTTAGATACGGAGATAAATACATTACTTAATGGCGTCTGAGTTTCTACATCTCTTACTTTCCCTGAGATGCTTCCCACCTGAAGAACTGGAAAAGTAAAATTGATTTCGTCTTTATCATTATTGACTAAAAGAAGTTCTGCCTCACTTAAAGTTGATTTATTATTATAAAACTTTTGTCTGAATGTCCATGCATTTCCAATATGATAATCTACCCATGCATAAACATAGTATGAACCCGCGTTAAGCTGAATAGAATAATCACCATTTGTATTTGTAGAGGTTTGATGCCAATAGGAATTATCCCAAAAATTAACTTTGATATTGGGAATTGGCTCATTACTATCATATTTAACATGACCAGAAGCTGTAAACATACCGGTTACTTTAGGTTTTAAGATTACGTCGGGTCCAGTAATACTATCTCCCTCGCTTATCATTATAAATTCGCTATAGTCTTCATAATCAGGATGTGAATATCTAATGAGAGGATAAGCGATTGGCGGGCCGGGAGGAAAAATAAATGAAGAAAATTGTAATAAAAACCTTCCTGTAGGATCTGTGAAAGTTGAATCTATAACACCAATTGTATAAGATGAATCTATAAAATCTTCTGCCTTAACTAAAACATTTACGATTGGCTGGTTCTCAGTATTTTTTACTGTTGCAGAATAATAGGCAACATATTGTGCAAATACCGTTAATGACTGACTAAGAAATATTAACAGAATTAGAAATGACAAACGACTGTAAGTTTTTGGGTTCATAAAACACCTCCTTGAAATTCGGTGAAACGATTAACAAAACATAAGTTATTTGATTTAAATCTTCAATTTAACTTTATTTTCATACTCTAAATTGAACAAGATATTTCTTCATACTGACTGACTTAATTAATTACTTGGCTAAAATCATCTTCTTTGTTTGATTAAAATCACTTGCCGTAATTGAGAGAAAATATACACCGCTTGTTAAATTGCTCGCATCAAAAGTTATAGTATATCTACCCTTATTTTTAAATTCATTTACAAGTGTTGTAACTTCTCTACCAAGAATATCGTAAACTTTTAGTGTTACAAAACCTGACTGAGGAATTGCAAATTGAATATTTGTTTGCGGATTAAAAGGGTTTGGATAGTTTTGATCTAAATAGTAATCTAAAGGCAGTTGGTTTGAACTGCTAATAATGGTAGAATCTTTGACAAGTGAAGATAATTCTTCAATTGACACATTTACTAATCCAAAACGTAAATTATCTGACTTGAATGACCCGCCAAGATTCACCTTGGGCAGAAAATATATTTCTTTCCCTTTTAATGATTGAGAATTAAATGTATATCGCTGTATAAAATCGTGAATGCCGGACGAACTATTTAGAGATTGAGAAGCTGCACTTATAAGTTCTACATTGCTTGTATTATCAATTGCAAATAATTCAAAACTTATATCATTAAAAGGTGTTTCGATATTTTTATTTACAGAACCATCTGCAAGAGTATCCGGCTGGGTAGATTTAACTTCAACATTAAATGAAATTGATTCTGCATTATCAGATATAGCCAATGCTTCAGTCTGCAGGTAATCAAAAATATTTGACAGAGATAAATCTAATTTAGCTGTATAGTCATATTCTTTAAAGGGAACTGTCATGCTTTGGTCATTGTTTAACTTTACTACCGGCTGACTTAGTTCAACACTTAGTCCCGAATTATTTGAAGTATCACCAATTACAGCAGCACGCCTTATTTCCCCTGAAGCTAAAATTGTTTCCTTAGGCAAGTATAAAGAATTATAAATAATAGAATAAATTGGTGAAGTAGCTTGATCTGTCCAGGTTTGTATTGGTACAGATGTATTTTGTCTTTCATGTGTAAGGTTTGCGCACAATCCATTAGAAGCAAGAAATTGTGTGTTTGGGTCGGCAGGCACCCAAACATCTAGATATCCGCCGTATTTTTTCTGACGTATTTGTTGAGAAGAAGTATACCATAAAATGTCTACACCATAAGGATTCATGCCACCTTTATTGTAATATGTAATTGCTGGGGTATAACATTCGACCCCTGAGATTGTCCATGTTTTACTCCAGGTGCTCCATGTTCCATTAGCAAAACCTTGACGAAACTTAACTGAATAATTACTGCCGTTCCATCCGCTCCAGGCAGCTAATGTATTACCTAAATAATCAACAGCTATTGAACTAAGACGGTTATTATCTGTTCCACTTAAACTAACCTGAACTCTACTAGACCACGCTGTTGGATAGTCATCATAATAGAATATTTGAGAATAGACATGATTAAACCGGTTATCATAAGTTAAATTTACTGTATATGCTTGTGAATTGTACGAAGCTAAGGAAGGATACCAGTTTGTTGAACTTGAACCCCCGCT
>JAVHOU010000123.1:0-3194 GCA_036170275.1 Ignavibacteriaceae bacterium | reverse complement strand
AGCCGCTAAACCGAGCGATACAGCGGAATTGATTATAAAAGCAGAAAATCCAATTGAATAATAGTCAATGATCGCGGTATTATTTGATACCTTTTTATCAAATAACCAATACGCAGAAATGAACCATGATATTCCGCATAACGAAAGAAGCACAAAGATGCTTATATGCAAATAAATTACTCCGGGTATTATCATTAGATGCATAGCGGTAAGTAGAAGTAATATCAGGAAGTACTTTTTATAGTTTCCGTCAAACAATAATTTAAAATTTAAAATACCGCCGACAGAAATAAAAACACTGTAAATGACTATTGGGAATATTTCATAATAATTAGTGAATGGATGCGAGAACAGATGAAGGACGAAATAAGTAATAATAATATTGACAGATACAAATAAAAATATCATTCGTTTACTAAACGGGATTCGTGTTTGGGCTATATCAAAACCTAATGAACCAAATAATATCAATATTGAAGCAGTATAATATGCCTGATTAAAGATATTATATTGTTCTTGATTAAGCGCATAAGCAAGTATAATTAAAACTGATTTATAAGCAAATAATGATAAACCAATTAAAATAAATTTTTTTATGGATTCAGAAATTGTTTTCAAATCGTGCTAATAATAATTCTATGATTTACTTAAATGGGGTTATGTTTTTTTGATAAATAAATGTTATAATGTTATATAAAATTTTGAAGAGATATTAGCAGTATTTTAATAACTATTGCAGCTGTTAATAAAAGCTCACAGTGAAGTGTGTTAGTAAACAAAGTAGAATTAATCGAAATAGAACGACATTAGCAAAGAGATGATATTGCCGATACGTCTTTTTACTAATAATTAAAACAGAACAAATTGAATTCGATTATTTTTAACTTTCTACAAAAGATTCGTTGATCTGCAAAAACGATCACAAGAATGTCCACCGCAGCAGGGTGCAAAATAATATACAATTAATCTTTTGTATGGTCTTTTCGTGTAATGTTCCTGCAAATGTAAAGACGATTCGCCGAATCGTCTCATTTAAATCGATAAACAATTATTTTTTATTATGCTCTGTGTTATCTGTGTTTAGTATTTTATTTTATAATTGTTAGTTGTTCAATTTAGAGGCTTCGCCACGCAGGAAGGGATTCCTGCGCTACACTATCCATCCCGCCACTCCGCCGCGGCGGAGGGCAGGCTTCCAATAACTATTTATCTCGTCGAAGTTCCTAACGAAGACGGATCAACCATTCCCCACCTATCCTTATGGGATTAAACATTCTCACTCTTCTGGCTGCCAGACTTTATATCTAGCACTATTTTTATCTATTGCTTTACTACTTTTTTTCATTTCAACATCAATCTTCTGAAGAGCTAAAATAATGTTAAACTTTTCTTCATAAGTTTTTTTCGCTGCTTGCCGATGATATTTTGATTTGGATTCAACTATTTTTAAAATGTAATCTTCATTCATAAGAACCTCTTTCTTAAATCTTTATACTTTTCTGACAAATCAAATCTGTTAATGATATCTATAAATTTATTTTCATTATAATTGGGTTCATCAAAAAAGCGTAATAATCTTTCCCGATCAATTGGTCGTCCTGTCTGAAGCATTATAGCCATTAGATATTCTGCACCAAGAATAAAAGTTTTTTCTTCGAACAAAGTAATTTGTGCACGATTATATAAAGCTTCAGATATTAGACTATTATATGCTAATAAAAATTGCACCGGAATACCGGCAATAATGATATGTTCACCTTCAGTTTTATAATCATTGTGGGCTGCCCAATCATACAACTTATGCAACGGCGCTAAATCCTTTTCATCAACATCAATATTAACAATCAAATCCAGATCATAGGTTACTGATGGTTCGATATAATAAAACTGAGCCATTCCGCCAGCAATAGCATATTCCTTTATTATTCCACTTTCAACCAGGTTATTTAATATTTGCAATGTTTTTTTCATAAGAGTTTCAAATTTCTATAATCATTAATCGATTTAATATTTAAAAGTAAAATTCTTAGGAAAATTAACAAATTACAGAATAGAAATGAAAAGGTGGTGTGGCAGAATTGGTGATTGATAGTGGAAAGTTGGGTTTAATATTCTCTTTTATCTTTTCCATTTATCACGTCGGCTTGTCTCGGCTTTCTCTGGGTTGTCGCGCACCATTTCGCAACATTTAATTTGAGTAGTTTGTAATTAGAGGCTACGCGACGCATAAAAGGATTTATGCGCTACATTAAACATCCAGCCACTCCACCGCGTCGGAACGCGCTGTGTAATTTTTTAATTTTTAATTTGAAATTGATCCACCATTCTAAAATTCCACCACTCCAATACTCCTTTTACATTCTCTATCATTCCCTGCATATTTTCCATCAACCATCTTCCATAATAATTCTTAAGGGCAGGCACAAGCAATTTTAAAGTATCCGAAGAATCAAAAATTGGATTGAAGTTCCTCAAGATCTGCCTGATCTTTTTTTCGGTTACTGCTTAATTTATTTTTGATCAGATCTTTATTGGAAATAAAATTGGCAATAGTACTGCCAAATCTCACCTTTTCAACACTACAATATGCGTTCTCAAACAATACACTATCAATGCTGTTCATTATATCAATTCTAACTGGACTTACTCCGAGTTGGACAATTCTTCCTTCAATTAAGAAGTCATCTTTTCCAATTTCTATTCCTTCAAAACCAAATTGCTTTAGTACTTTTATCATTCCATAAGCATTCTTTTCATCACGTTCTATAAAAATGTCAATATCACCGGTATTTCTAGGTTTGGCATAAAGAGCGAGTGCATAAGCACCGACAATCATATATTTAATATTATTTTTATTTAGTAATTCGATAAACTCTTCGAAGCCTTTTTCGACTTTCAGCATAATCATCCTGCTTATTAAATATTTTTACGTACTGTTCTCTCAAAAATTGCACTACGGAAAGTTTTTCTTCGTAGGATTTCTCTTTCCAAAATTGACTTTCTTTAATTTCAGCTTCCGCTTTATAAATTATTCTAACTTCTTTTACCATTTGTCAATTGATTTTGTTTAATTAAAAATAATGAAATAAGGCTAAAAAATCACTAAGAAAAGGATAGGAATTAAGATAGCTGAGATAGGGGAGAGATCTAATTGTAAATGATTAAAAAGAAGTTCCAACTTTTAATCTTAGATT
>JAVHOU010000122.1:0-15632 GCA_036170275.1 Ignavibacteriaceae bacterium | reverse complement strand
ACTGCTAATAAAGAATAATTGGAGCTGGTGAAAATGATATCACAAATATAAAGAAACTTAAATAACCCAGGTACATTCTTTTTCTATCTAAAGGTAAAACATCCTGTACGGGTGGATGCTTTAATTTTACGACAAAATATAAAATGACTGCCCAAAATAACCAGCCGCTCCATCCTATTCCCAAATTAAATTCTAAAAGTGAATCTAAAATACCAGCAAAGCCAATGATTAATAATATTATTGCTGAGATGGCAGAAATCGTATAATGTTTTTTATCACCAAACATCGTGTAAGAAATATGCCCGCCGTCTAACTGCCCAACAGGAATCATATTCATTGAAGTGATAAGCAGCCCAAACCACCCGGCTACAAGATAGGGATAATGATAAATTTCACTCATTGGCGGAAAGAATGAATTTGGGTTCGTAAAAATGTAACGCATGAATGAAAATAAGATTGAGTCTCCAAAAACAAGCTTCATCCCGCCTTTTCCGTAATCGGGAGTAAAATAATCCGGATGAATATTTAATAAATATTCTATCGAAGGTACATGAGTAAATCCATAAATTAAAATCGCAATACAAATAGCAAATCCTGATAGTGGTCCAGCAATTCCAATATCAAACATCACTTTCTTAGAATAGATTGGAGATTTTGTTCTGATTACAGCTCCCATCGTTCCAAAATTTATGAAATACGGAATTGGTGGAAATGGAATATAAAATGGAAGAGTAGCTTTGATACGATGAATTTTTGCAGCAAAATAATGACCAAACTCATGAAAAGTTATTATTAATAATATACCTATTGAATAAGGTAATCCATTTGCGAGCATATAAAATTCGTATGGTGGAAGCTTACCTGTAGTCCATTCAACACCTGCAAGTGTAGTAGTTATAAATGTAATAAGAAATAATCCGATATGAATTAAATAACTATTAATTCGTTTCCGCTTTTCTTTAGCAGCAGTTGTTGTATAAACTTTTGGTTCTGTTTGTGAAAAATCACTCATAATATTTTTGTACTTAACCTAACTTGCTTTTTCAAAATATAATTATTTTCTGTCATTTCGAATCCGACTTCAGTAGGTGAGAAATCTGTTTTGTTGAATGATAAAGATTTCTCAGTCGAGGACTCCTTCGAAATGACTCTCATGTTTAGTGCTATTTTCAAATTATAAATCAAAATTAAATCCAACTGCAGAATAATTCTCATTCACATCAAAATATTCTCCGTGAATACTTTTTCCAGAAATGTGAGTGTAGTACAAACTCAACCCTTTTTGATTCCACTTACCAAGTTTAATTCCAGCAGAAATGATATTGTTGCCAACATATTTATCATTTCCAGCGAGTTTAAAATCATAGGCAAAAAATGGAGTTAAGAAATCCGTACCAAACTGAGTTGCAAAGTAATCAAATCCGAATTGAACATTAAACTTTTTTATCTCTTTTGGAATAACATGAAAGATATAAGTTAATCCAAAATAAGTTCTAAAATTCTTGTAACTGAAATAAGGAAATAACTCAATAAATTCTTTACTAAAAACAAACGGTTCTCTGCCCTCTCGCCATTGTTGAGTATGTGCATCAAATTGTCCATCAACAAGATGAGCGCTGATATGGCTTAAACGAAATCGCATTCCGTATTCATACTCACATATTTTCTTCTTATATCCAGCATTAAATCCAAATAGATAATCAATAGTTTCTACCGGAAATTTAAAATTATCTGTACTCCTTAATCTTGTAAAAGTAAAAACATCTGCTCCAATTGAAATTGATTCATCATTATCGAACCATTTAACTATATCTTGCGAAGTTGAAATATCAAGCCTCAATTTGTTATTGTCTGTAGAAATTAAAAATCCAGCTTTTGGTTCAAGAAAGTTAGCTGTAAATGGTTGAATGTTTAAATCAGATGGAAATAATTCGTGATTGAATTGTGCCAAAGAGATTGATGGGACAACAAATAAAAAAAGAAGAGCGTAAAATATTAAATTGAATTTTTTGTGTGTCATTTCGAAGGAGTCTTCGACTGAGAAATCTGATGTCTTACTATGTAAAAGATTTCTCACCGACTGAAGTCGGATTCGAAATGACATTTTTAATTTTTCATTTTTCATTGTTCATTTTTAATTATTCATTGTTTATCGTTTGAATAAATTTCTTTTTTATTTTTTGTTTGATAAGCTTGTTATAACTGTACTTAAACTTTGATGTTAAACTCGATATTGCATAAAGATTTGTCGGAAAGGCAAATGATGGCTCAAAGTAACAATTAATGGTACAGCCCTGACAAAAATCAAATCTGCCTTCCATCTTCATAAAATGTTTTAACTTCTCTGATTGACGAATTTTTTTTATCGGTTTATCAATTACAATTTTATCATTAGCAAAATGATAGCAAGGTAAAATTATTTCGTTAGTCGGAGAAATAACTATAACCCGCGAAACAGCTTTGCAACTTGGATTTTTAATATCATTTCCGCCATCTCTTCTTAACTTCATAAATCCTTTGTTAAGATAGATATTCATCTTACCATCACAATACTCATCAACAAAATTAACTGCTTCTTCACTTAAACCCGGATTTCCGAAATAAGAAAAAACAGGATTCACTAATAAAACTAAATCTTGCTTCCGTGCGATCTCATGCATTCGTGGAAGTTTATTATAAGTATCGTTTGTAACAGTAAATAGTATATCTGGAAATTCACCAAAAGACTTTGCGATCTCAATACTTTTGAAAACAGTTTTATAACAATCAACTTTTCTGATTTTATTATGTTCTTCTTCATCGGGAGAATCAAGTGAGAAGTGAAGAAGATTAATATTTCCAGCAAGTTTATCAGCAAACTTGTGGTACAACAATCCATTACTCGTAATGCTTGTTTGCATTTTCAATTCGTGTGCAAACTTTGCCATCTCTGCAATATCTTTGTGCAGCAAAGGTTCGCCGCCAGTTAAATCAATAAACTTAACGCCAAGTTCTGCAAGTTGAGTTACATTTAATTTAAAATCATCCAGACTTGCATAAGGAGTATCTTTAAAATTGGTGTGATTACCAAAATGGCAGAACTCGCAGTAAGCATTGCATCGATATGTAACGTAATAGTTGCAGAGAAGCAGCATTAATATTCTCGACCCTTCCAGATCACTTTCTTATTTGGTAAAACAATAAACGGAAGAAGTATTACATAAATCAAATAGTAAACTTCAAAGTGGAAGAAGTATTTTAGATTATTTTCTATACCAAGTTTTACGTGAACAGGATACAGCAAGAAAAAATCCAAAGCTACTTTAAACACAACCAAAGTTAACCATGTGGATGAGAAAAAGAAAGGTGTTAATAATACGAGAAGGTTTGCTGTAAAACCCCAAAACATAATTACAAAGCCGCGGAATGGAACTCCGAGTCCGCCAACGCCCCAACGCTTTTTTTGACTCACTAAACTTTTTAATGAACGACATGGGATTGATGTAATTAAAGAATCAGATTCAACAGGAAAAATTACTTTGTATTTTTTGAGATTGTAAATAGCATTCATCAAAGTAAAATCTTCTGTAACACTATATGGAAGATTTTCATATCCACCAACTTCATCATAAGCTGATTTTCTAAACGACATATTATTTCCGATACAGGAAATAGGGACATTTAGATTTGTAGTCCCAGCACCAGCAGTAAGCAAATAGACAAAATCAATTGCCTGCATTCCATGAAACCATTTTTCTGAAGTTTGAGTTGTTACTCCACTTACCAATGCAACATCTTTTTCGTAATGTGAACAAATTGTTTTTACCCAAAGTGGTTTTACTTCACAATCAGCATCGGTAGTTAGGATTATTTCTCCTATTGCTTCTTTAATAGCATAAGCAAGTGCGCGCATCTTTCCAATAAGTTTTGTATGATGTTCTTCGGTTGTGATTTTTTGAAATCGAGATTTACCTGCGATAAAATCATCAATAATTTTTCCCGTGCTATCTGTGGATTGATCATCCACAATCATTATTTGAAGTTTACCCTCAGGATATTCAAGTTTATCAAGTGATTGAAGTGTGCGAAGAATCTTTTCTTCTTCATTTCTTGCGGCAACAATGATGGTTGCTGTGGGAAGTTTATCATCAGGAATCCTGGGAAACTTTTTTCTGGCTCCAATTATAAAAATGAATGACTGAAAAAAATATCCGACCATAATAAATAGAAATATCAGCTCAAGCATTCGTCTGCTTCTCCAAACTGATAATTTCTTTTCCTTACTTCATCAGCAATAATACTGATTGAATCTAAAATAATATTTTTTGATTTGTTGCTGTCGTGCAAAACTATAATTGAGTTATGTTTTAAATATTTTTCGACGGCAAATTTAACGATTGATAAATCATTTTTATAATCATAAGTGAGCAATGACCACATTACATTTTTCAATTTATGTTTTTTCAACAAAGATGAAGTAGATAATTGAAATCTGCCGTGCGAAGGACGAAAATATTTTAGCTTGATACTAAATTGATCAATAAAGATTTTATTAACGGATGATATCTGAAAATCTTTTTCTTCAGAAGAAATTTGATTTAATATTTTATGATTAAATGTGTGATTGCCGAAAGCATGACCTTCATCTTTAATCTCTTTAATCAATTCAGGATATTTTTGGGCATTCTCTCCAACGCAAAAGAATAAGGCTTTAATCTTTTCATCAGAAAGTTTCTTTAGAATTATTTCAGTCGTGTCAGGATTTGGGCCGTCATCAAAAGTCAAAAGAACTTTTCCGTTACTCGTATTCCAGCTAAAATCATTAAAGATTTTTTTTAATATCAGTGGCGGATTATAAAGGTATTTCAAATCAATTCCATTATTACGAATTAAGTGTTTAGTTAAGCTATCATTTTTTTGAGTAAAATTTATTACTACAAAAAAGTAATATTAAGATGCGGAGTTTTTTACAAATTCCGTGTATGCTTTCTTTAAATTCTCTTCAAGTTTTGGATAGATAATTTTTGATTGTTTACTTTTTCTAAATATTTCTGTGGCACAACGACTGCAAAGAAGGTATGCAATCAAAGTATTCATATCACGATATATAAATGCATTTAATGAAACTGCGGCTTTTTTACCGAACTGCAATGTATCTATTTTTCTTTCACAAGCTGGACAAGTTTCACTATCATTAAACCAATAATTTTCTACAGCATCGCCATACATCCTTTTTGCGTTATCAAATAATGCGTGCACAGCTCCTATAATTTCCGGATTATCTTCCATAGTTCGTTAACCTTGTTGTTAAATTTATTTTCGTATTAAAAATAATCATCTTAAAATTGATTTTATTATTGTTGAAATTTAATTATAGTTATATCAAAATTCGTGTTAAATTAGTGATAATTAGTGGCTAAATTTTCTGCCACGAATTTCACTAATTAAACAAAGTAGTGCAAAATATATCAGATCATAACAAAGGCGTAATAGCAGTTTTTATTACTGCAATTTTATGGAGTTCAGGCGGGATTTTTATAAAGCTCATTTCTTTGGATTCAATGGAGCTTTCATTTTTTCGTTGTGCAATTGCTGCAGTTGTGTTTGCATTGTTGTTCAGAAAAAGAATATTAAAACTAAATCCTTTAGCATTATTAAACTCATTAGCATACGCAGCAGTTCTTATCTTATTTGTGATCGCAACAAAAACTACAACCGCAGCAAATGCAATTTTTCTGCAATCAACTGCACCAATTTATGTTTTGATATTTGAACCTCTGCTCACAAAAACAAAGTGGGAGAGAATAAACGTCATTACAATTGCAGTTTGTTTTTTAGGAATGATTTTATTTTTTATGGGCGATTTAACTCCTGGCGATATTGAAGGAAACATTGCAGCTCTGTTAGCAGGAATTGCCTTTGCAACTTTCTTTTTAGGAATGAAAAAAAACGATCCGCAATACGGCGAGTCATCAATCTTTTACGGTAATGTAATTGTTGCACTTTTCAGCATTCCATTTATTACTGATTTAACTTCAATATCTTTACAAGATTTTGCAATGGTAAGTTTTCTCGGAGTTTTCCAGATTGCCTTTGCTTATGCACTTTTTAGTTATGGATTAAAAAGAATCATTGCAGTCGAGGCTTCAATAATTTCGATGTTCGAACCAGTGCTAAATCCAATTTGGGTTTTTATTGGATATGGAGAAGTGCCATCTTTTTATGCTATCGTTGGCGGGATAATAATTATCACTGCAATTTCAACTCGAACAATAATTTCAAATTCTGATTTTATTAAAACAAAGTTTAGGTTTTGAAATGAACACTATAAATATTAAATCATTTAGCTCAAGCAAGAAAATAGCAGATGCTAAAGCGTTGCTTGAAATTCTATCAATGAGTGAAAAAAGCATTCAACAAGGGAAGGTTAAAAATATTTCTAAAGCCTTTGCTGATTTGAAAAAATCAATCAATAAATTCAAAGAAGAACAAAAAACAAAGTAATCTCAAGGCTGCAATCTAAAAATCTTCCAATTATCTTTAGCCTTTTCATAACAAATTCTATCGTGCAGTCTATCTCTCCTTCCCTGCCAGAACTCAAACCTTGTTGGAATCAACTTATATCCGCCCCAATTTTCAGGCATTGGCGGATTATCACCAAATTGTTTTTCTAATTCTGAAAATCTTTTTTCTAATGCTTCTCTATTTGCAACAACTTCACTCTGGTTTGATGCTAATGCTCCATACCTGCTTTTTAAAGGACGTACGTTAAAATATTCCCGAGATTCTTCTCTACCTATTTTTTCGATTTTCCCTTCAATCCGAACCTGTCGTTCAATCTCTTTCCACCAAAAAAGTACGGACGCAAATGGATTTTCTGAAAGCTCTTTCCCTTTCCTGCTTCCGTAATTTGTAAAAAAGGTAAAACCCGTTTCGTCAAATCCCTTAAGCAAAACCATTCGCGCGGATGGCATTCCGTTTTTGTCAGCGGTAGCAATCGTCATAGCATTAGGTTCAATTATTTCAGCTTTCAACACCAAATCAAACCAAAGGCTGAACTGAATGAATGGATTATTACTAACGTTTGATTCAAGTAATTGATCGCGCTCATAACTAAGACGCAAATTTTTTAGTTCGTTGTTTTCTTGCAAAGTTTTTTTGTAATGAAGTCTTATATTTTCGGCACTAAATCCGATTGAATTATAAATAAAAATTATTTAGTCTCAGAACTATCTAATTGAAAAATAAACTTATTAAAATTTGTAACAAAACTCTATCTAAATAAAAAATGAACCCAGAAAAATTGACTAAGAAACAATAAGAAGTACTTGAAAAATTTGGTGCAAACACCTGGTTTGTTGAATCGCTTTAAAAATCATTTGAATAATGGCTAATAAAAGTTAAACTAAGAAGAATTTTTTTACAATTTAACTTGCTGATAAATAATTTAATTTAATCCTCATTATGATAACAGAACAATTATCTTGTCGTAATATGAAACAACACATTATCTAATTTCACCTCAAATATCCATATTTCATGGTATGTTAATTGGACAATATATCTAACTTTATCAAAGTATATGGAAGATTTTTATTCACAAATAGCAAACGGATTTATTATTGAGAAAGTAAACCTTTCAAAGGTTGACATTTCAGATGCTATTAATTTTAAGAAACATTTGGCTGATAACCTCTCTTTGGGCTATAAAATTGTTATAGTAGATTTAAGCGAATGTAATTCACTAGATCCGGCATTTATGGGTGTTATGGTAGTAACTCTTAAACAGCTTATGAAATCTGGGGGAACAATTAAGCTTGTGAAACCGGGATTATTTAGTAACTCACTTCTAAACTTTACAGGTACGATTGAAATGTTTGAATTGTACGAATCAATAGAAAACGCAATTGCCAGTATTTCAATTCCATCACGAAGTGTTGATGAAATTACTGCACCAAGCTTGGATCAATTAGCTATCATTCACTGATATTGACAAACCTTTTTTATTAACATAGATTTACACAAGAATTTTTATTTTATGCGAGCGTAACTCAGTTGGTAGAGTGTTAGCTTCCCAAGCTAAATGTCGCGGGTTCGATCCCCGTCGCTCGCTCTGAATAATAGCATTACCTGTTTGTTTTTATTTTAGAAAAAACGCATATTTGATCACCAAATTTTGATCTACAATTTGGGCGCTTAGCTCAGTTGGTTTAGAGCATCTGCCTTACAAGCAGAGGGTCCGGGGTTCGAATCCCTGAGCGCCCACACGATTTAAATCCCGATAATTCGGGATTTTTTATTTTATGATAAAGCATTGATTGATGTTAAAATAATTCTGAGTAATTCAATTTAGCATAAGATGGTGGGGTTCTGCCATAGGTATTCCTTTGGAAGAATCCCTGAGCGCCCACAATATTTTAATCCCGATACTTCGGGATTTTTTATTTTAAAAAGCTGGCATCTTTTTATTAATTTTTTATCTTATAAAGTTGAAATTGAGCACTAAATAAAATTAGATGTGATAAAAAATATGCGATGCTTACTATCTATGCGAAAAATAAAAAGTCATTTTAGATTTGATTAATAATGAATGTCAACTAGTTCGTTTAGTTAAGTTGTATAACATACTTGTACATAACCCAAAAATGAGAGAAACTTCCAAACATAACGAACAGATGAAATATTTCGTGGAAACCTAATATTCCAGGGAATGGATCTGGTTTTTTTAGAGCATATATAACAGCACCTGCAGTATATGATATTCCTCCGATAACAAGCCAAGCTAATGCTTGAGGTTGAAGCATTCTGAAAAGAGGATAACTCACAAGGACTGCCATCCATCCCATAAGTATATAAATACTCGTCGAGAGCCATCTTGGGGCAGTCATCCAAAAAAGTTTTATAATTATTCCTCCCAAGGCGATGGTCCATATTCCAATCAGCAAACTCCACCCAAATGTTCCCCGAAATGGAACAATACAAATGGGTGTATAAGTAGCAGCAATTAAAACAAAAATCATTATATGATCTGCTTTTCTCATATTCTTAATACCCTTCTCAGACAGTTTTAACCAATGGTAAAGAGTACTTATGCTGTAAAGAAGTATTAGGCTAATACCAAAAATAAGAAAGGAAATCAGATGATAGAGTTTGAACGGATGCAGAGATGAAACTATCAACAATATCAAAGCAATTATGGAAAGTAGTGCACCAACAAAATGAGTGAACCCATTCATTGGTTCTCTAAGGTTTTCAGTCAACTTCATAATTTATTTATTATCAAATTTTTCTTTTTAGGATGCAATTTTAAAGACTGATCCATTAGTAATAAAATAACTCGCGTTCAATACTGATTCTATCATCAACTATAATGAAAAAGGGCTCGATTACTCGAGCCCTGATTCATTCTAACTTTTAACCACTAACTATAAGAGCAATTACTTTAGTAAAACCATTTTTTTGGTTTGTGTAAAGTTAGATTTACCATCGTTCGATACAGCATTGATTGAATATAAGTAGATTCCAGAAGCCAATCCGTTAACTGAGTTTGTACTGAATTGTGCTTCGTGATCACCTGCTGTAAATTCTCCATCAGCAAGAACTTTAACCATCTCACCATTTATACTGTAAACAACAACTTTAACTTTGCTGTCAAATGGTAAAGAGAATTTTATCATCGTTGTTGGGTTGAATGGATCCGGATAGTTTTGGAATAATTTGTAAGCAACAGGAATTGCATCCAAAATTTCTTCAACACTTACAGCGTTATCAAAAATAAGTGTATCCATTTTTGAAGTTCTATGCTCGTAACCATGTCTGGAATTTTCAAAAGTAGCTGTGCCAAAAATGTAGTGCTGGGTTATATCAAATTGAACATCATCAGTATTTCCAGTTTGCAAAGGACGAGAAAATTCGGCTGTCCACTCATAATTATTCCAAACAGCACCAAAATCTATATCTCCCCTGCTGCCGGTGGGTGCTCTAAGTATCCTTTCTGGAACTATTGCGTTTAATGCGGCATAATTAGCCCAGTATGTAGCTGCATCTATATCACTAACACCAGTAGTTGCATCTCCAACACATTCTCCGTTAGTAATTTCGATATCTTTCAACACCATAGCATCAGCATAATCTACAGGAGCTGTTTCCATGTATTTAGGTCGAGATTGGTCTCCGATTTTATTATTTGAGTAGCCACTGCTTCCAGCATCTCCATATCGTCCGCCATCTTCGCCATTTATAGAATCAGGTGCCCAAACACCAACCCATTTATCGTCAATATATCCGGTCATCGAGAATGTTCCGTCAGTTACTTCGTGAGTTAATGGATTAACAGTAAGATTTGTGCCCGATGCCGAAAGGTAAGCGGTTCCACGTCCAGCTTTGCTATGCCACATGTCAGCTTTTCCGCTTTCTAACCATGCATCATCAACAATTCCATGTGTACTTACATGCGGATCCAAATCAGTGGGATAGTAGTTATGGCATTTAGCCATGCAACCGCCGGTGTTATAAGGGTTGCCTGTAATTTGACCTATGGGAAAAAATAATGCAATTCTGTCTTCTGATTGGCTGCTATTCGGTTTTGTCCAACTTCCAGTGGAAAAATCCCAGGAACCATTACGTGTTAAACTAGCTGTTGAGTCAGACCATTTTGCTAACATATAAATACGATCTGTTGTATAAACAGCTTTTAATTTTAAAGTATAGGAACTATTATACTTGTGACATCCTGCACAATCATTTATACTTGCAGGATTATGAACATCAAACGTTTCGCCCAATGGTACATTTAATTCAGTTGCAGATGTCCAAATTTGATCAACAACTCCATCAACAATTGGGGCATTAGTAACTTTAAATGCTTTCAATACACGGGAATCCCCACTTTGTGGATATAATATACCCGGAAGAAATAACAAACAACAAAACACAGACAAATAGAAATTTTTCATAGTAAATCCCTTTATAAAGTTATTAAAAATATTAGTACCCGGAAATTGAATTGACTTATTGATTATCCATAAATTTAAATTATTAACTACCCCCATTGAGCAATTCATTTTTCGCAAATAAATCTTAATCTATTATCATCAATGTTAATGCCGAAGTAATTGTTGAACATAAATCATTAAATGTTATTTTTGAAATCTTTATAATGATTTTTATTAAGTTGCTTTTATTATCTTCTTACTTTCAGGATTAAAGCCACCGAATTTTCTCGAAATTTGGGAATAATTTATATTTAGCAACTTATGCTAAACCAGAAATATATGAGGGTGATAATTATCTTAAAATTTTTGAAAAGAAAAAATTATAGCTGAATTTGTATTACAAAATCAACTTACGCTGGTGAGTATAAAACCTCTGAAGTTGTGTACTAGTATCTTCATGCGTCTGGTTTTTAGCGCTTAGTTGAAAATATTTTCATAAATCCATTCATCGAAACTTAGTAGGTTTGCCGTTTTACGTAACATGAATTACAATAATATTCTTCCTTTTTAATATCAAAACGTAAACATTAAAGAATCAAAATTAATATCTACATCATAATTCTTGAATGAATTACCATGGATAAAAAAAATAATAATGCTGGAAAAACATTTTTATTTTAAAATAAAAAAAAGAGCCCGCTTTTGGCAGACTCTTATTTTTAACTAACTAACTACTAAACAACTATCAATAGGGAACTTACTTTAGTAAAACCATTTTCTTGGTTTGTGTAAAGTTAGATTTACCATCGTTTGATACAGCATTGATTGAATATAAGTAAATTCCAGAAGCCAATCCGTTAACTGAGTTAGTACTGAATTGTGCTTCGTGATCACCTGCTGTAAATTCACCATCAGCAAGAACTTTAACCATCTCACCATTTATACTGTAAACAACAACTTTAACTTTGCTGTCAAATGGTAAAGAGAATTTAATCATCGTTGATGGGTTGAATGGGTTAGGATAATTCTGTGATAAACTGAATTCATTTGGAATTGATCCTGATGCAACAGAGATTTCTTTTGTATAAGTGAATGAACCATTCAGATCAATTTGTTTTAATCTGTAGGTTACATTTGAAGTATTCGGTTTATCTGTGAAAGAATATTTACTGAATTCTGTTGAGGTTCCTTTACCTTCAACAAATCCGATCTTTGCCCAGCTTCCGCCGATCTTTCTTTCAACTTCAAATCCTCTGTTATTTGTTTCGGTTGCGGTTTCCCATTTTAATGTAACGCCAGCCTTGTTAACTTCTGCATTAAAGGAAACTAATTCAACAGGAACAACACCACCAAGAGCTATTTGAGTTTTTAATAAAACGTCAAATGCGAACTTGGAATTGTGCAAACCTGAACTACCTTCATAAGTCATCAGTAGATAATTCCAATATGCCTTATTAACTGTAAGATCATTCATTGCTCCAACCAAAGCCCAATCAACAGAATCTATACCAGTAGGAGGTAATAATATTCTGATATTTGTTAACAAGCCTTCAACTTCGCCCTGAACACTTTCAACTGTTCCATCACCGTCATAATCTGTTAATGCTACAAATTCATCAAAGCTAGCTTTTGGTCCGTGACAGCTTGTACAAGCTGTTGTATGATCATAACCTGAAACAGGATTATTAAGTTTCCATGAGTGTCCACCAACTTTATCTCTGTTAACTGTACCAGTATCAGCGGTGGCAACCATGTGACACGTTACGCAAGCATCTGTAACAGCAAACTGATGTGAATTTGTCAAATAATCAGTTGTATCAAATTTGGCAGCATTTTTTCCAAAGAACATATCTGTCTGAACTGAATGATGAGGTCCCCAATGTGAATTGGTAACTTTTGTAAGAGCTGTTGATTCAGCTTCTCTACGATTTTTATGACAATTCATACAAATTTGACCTTTTCCTCCTAATGTTATTTGCATACCGTTAGCAAGTGTATCTGATTGTGCAGGAGATTGTCTTAATGAAGCAAAATTACTATTGCCGTGAGGATCGTGACATGTTTGGCAAGTAATATGAGTTCCATTCGCTGCATTAATTGTCTTTACATCAATTTTACCAGGAGTAGATGATGTATATCCTTTTGTAAATTGAATAAATACTCTACCATCGTGGCATCTTGCGCAATCATTAAGATTGTTTGTATTTGCATTTGTGCCAGTCGTAGTTTCAATAACGGACTCAGAATGCACTGAATTTTCATACATAGAATATATATTATGTCTCCAGGGTTCATCGTGGCATTGAGCGCAAGCACTTGCTTTATAAGTATTTAAAGTCAAGAACTCTGAACCGGGCTGTTGAAATCCCGCGTGATTGCTTCCTGCACCGTGGCAGTTTTCGCAACCAATAACAGCAAATTTAACTAAGCCAGGGAAGTTAGCCTTTATATTTGCCCACATACCTGGATTAGTATGTCCACTATATATCCAGCCAAGAGAAACTGCTACATCATCAAAACCATTATTTGATGCAGCAACGTTATGGTCATAGCCTGTTGTATGGCATTTCATACAGCTTGTGCTGTAGTGAGAAGCTGCGGAGTCTACATCAATCTGAGTTCTGAAAATTGTTGCGTGACCTGATGTTGCCCATCTTGTAAAAATATCCTGGAATTTTGGATATCCAGCATTGTTATGACAAGACATACATGCAGGATAAACACCTGCAACACCATCAACATCACCAACTCCGATATAATCACCGGCGTAAACTGTTAATGTATCTAAATCACTTCCACTTGCAGTAGTAATAGAAAGCTCAATTTTATAAGCTCCTTTAACATCTGCTTTAAGACCCTTCCAACCAAGCGATCCAACATCCTCTAAAACAGCTGTAGAAGTAGCTGGTTTGGAAAATAAATTAAATGTGGATGATGTGATTGGGTCTGCACTACCAACATTATTTGCAGATAAGTAAACATAAGTTCCATTTGCAAATACGGGTAATCCAGGTGAAACTGAATTTGTGGTTAAATTTAGTCCCAATGTTGTGAGACTATGCGGAGTAACTGGCTCAAGTTTAAGTTGAGCAACTGTTTGAGCCGCTAAAAAAGAAGTGAAAAAAAGAACAAAGAAGCACGAGTAAAATAAATTTTTCATAAATGGCTCCCAAGTAAATAAATAAAATGATACGAATTATAAACAAAAGGCGTTCCAATAGTATTTAATAAGCAACTATTGGATTTTGGAAAAATTATTAAATCTTAAACGATTCGCCTTATTGATTCTTAGAAATTTTCAATTTTGTTTTCTCGCTTAAGAGAAAATTAAGATGAGATTTCTCTCTGTAGAAAATATTTTATAATCAGCAATTAGTGTTAGATAAAAAACTTCTTGAGCTAAAAGCATTTCCCAAAACAGAAAAATAATGGCTTAAATAACTAATATTCCAATGTGAATTTAAATAGAGCATAACTGAGATTTGTTGAAATATTTTTTGTAATGTCGCTCTGATTTTGGTAGTTGAATGAAATATCAAATATAAAATCCCGAATAGGTTCTATCCTTAATCCAGCACTAAAAAATTTTGTATTAATTCTTTCTCCATCTAAAAAGAAAGCCCTATCGGTTTTAAGAACATATCCATGAGTTAGCGCAATATCACCGCCAACATTTTTTATAAGCGTTCCATCATCGGAATAGATGTTATTACCTTCCCGTTGGTAGCGATATTCAATTGACAATCGTATCCATTCATTAAAATTAAAGTTAGTTCTAATCATCAACTCATCAGCATTTGGACCAATTCTATGACCAAGATTTTTACCAAATGCTGTATAATTATTTTTAATATCATAGTGCGTATAAACATAAGGACGAATTTTTGTGTATTCAAAGATCAATGACAAATCTTCGATTGAAAGCGGCTGATACCAAAATGCTCCAAGCTGATACGCAGTTTTGTTTGTGTATTTTTCAAGATCACCAAGATTACTTAGAATATCCTCATCTAATAAAAATGTACCTTGCAGTTCAAGATTTTTAATGAACTTTGTTTGCAGATCAAAATAAAGATTACCATTATCCCTATCCTGCAAGCCCATTTCAATAAACTTATAAAATGCTAACGGAGTTAAATAACCAAGCTCTATTCCACGTCCTGAATAAATCATAGTTTCCCCTATTCCAACATCAAATAAATTATTAAACTTTAATTTTAGATGATTGTGAGCAAAGTACTTTGTGTAGCGGTCTTCAGGTGTATAACTGAAATATCCGGTTGTAGATGCATGCAGAGATGTAAAACTTATAATGCCATAATCAAAATTGAATTTTAAAAAATCCATTGTCGGGTTATCGCCTGATAGAACTAATTTACTGCCATAGCCATAACCAAGAGTTATATCTTCCCTGCCAAGTTGAATAGCAATATTCATATCTTTCATAGGTTCTGCGTGATATTTCAAATAGCCATAAGTAAAATCATAATTGCCAATATTTTCAGAATTTTCAATCCATTTAAAACTTGTAAGCAGCCTCGGTTCAATAACTTCTGCCAAATGTTTGTTGCCGCTTACCCCGCCTTTTATAACTGTTATATTATATCCAAGATGATTAAATACCGTACCACGAATTCTAAATCCAATATCATAAAGATTAGAATTGATTGCACTTTCTTTTGAAAAATCCTGTCCGTGATAAAAATGTCCAAGCCACTC
>JAVHOU010000121.1:0-3220 GCA_036170275.1 Ignavibacteriaceae bacterium | reverse complement strand
AAAAAAGATTAATGACAAATCAGCCGTAATTGGAATAATTGGGCTCGGTTATGTGGGACTTCCGTTAGCATTAGAATATGCATTAAAGGGATTTAAAACAATTGGTTTTGATGTTGATGAGAGAAAAATTCCGCTTATCAATGCTGGTAAAAGTTATATTAAACATATTAGCGCCGATAAAATTAAAAAAACAGTAAACAGTAAAATGTTTTCTGCAACATCAGATTTTACAAGATTACCAGAAGCTGATGCAATAATTATTTGTGTTCCTACTCCCCTTAATGAGCATCGTGAACCAGATATGACCTACATTGAAAATTCAGGTAAAATTATACAGAAGTACTTAAGAAAAGGTCAATTTGTTTCACTTGAATCTTCAACTTATCCCGGCACAACAGAAGAAATTTTATTGCCAATGTTTGAGAATGCACCATCGATTCAGTCGGCAAAAGGAAAAATAAAAACCTTTAAAGTCGGAGAGGATTTCTTTTTAGCATTTTCACCAGAACGTGAAGATCCTAACAATCCGAAATATTCAACAGCAACCATTCCAAAAGTTGTAGGTGGTGTTACAGCAAATTGTCTTAAGATTGCACTTGCTTTATACAATCAGGTTATAGTCAAAACTATTCCGGTATCTTCGCCAAGAGCCGCAGAAGCTACTAAATTGCTTGAAAATATTTATCGATCAATTAACATAGCATTGGTTAACGAACTTAAAATGGTTTTTGAAAGAATGGATATTGATATTTGGGAAGTTGTTAACGCTGCTGCAACAAAACCATTTGGATTCCAGCCATTTTATCCCGGACCTGGATTAGGTGGACATTGCATACCCATAGATCCTTTTTATCTTACATGGAAAGCACGTGAATTTGAAATTAGCACTAAGTTCATTGAGTTAGCCGGAGAGATAAATACATATATGCCTTATTACGTTATTGAAAAAGCCGGTGAGGTGTTAAACAAGTATAAAAAATCTCTTAATGGTTCTAAAGTTTTAATACTCGGTGCATCCTACAAAAAAGATATTGATGACATGCGTGAATCCCCTTCTTTAAAACTGATTGAAATTCTTAGAGAGAAAGGTGCAATTGTAGACTACAATGATCCTTACATACCAAAGTTACCAAAGACACGCAAATATCAGTACGATATGGTTTCCATTGAACTAAGTAATAAAAATCTTGCTGAGTATGATTTAGTTTTACTAAGTACAGACCACAGTAATTATGATTATAAAACAATTACAGCAAATGCAAAGCTAATACTTGATACAAGGAACGCATTTGAAAAAGCGGGAATAAAATCTGAAAAAGTTTTTAAAGGATAAAAAATAGAACACGGGAGACACAGATTTAATTTATTTTCGCAAATTAAAACAAATTAAAGATTGAAATAAAATGAAAAACTTTGCACTAACAGGTGTGGCAGGATATATCGCACCAAGACACTTACAAGCAATTAAAGATACAGGAAATAATCTTGTGGCTGCAATAGACCCACATGATTCTGTTGGAATTCTTGATCGTTATTTCCCTAATACAAGTTTCTTTACTGAGTTTGAAAGATTTGACAGACATCTTGAAAAACTAAAGAGAATGAATTCGCAGGATAAAATAGATTATTTATCTATCTGTTCTCCAAATAATCTTCATGATGCTCACATCCGAGTGGCATTACGTGTTGGAGCAGATGCAATCTGCGAGAAACCTCTCGTACTTAATCCATGGAATCTTGATCAGTTGCAGGAAATTGAACGAGAAACCGGAAAAAAGGTTTACACAATATTACAACTTCGTGTTCATCCGGCACTCGTTGCGATAAAAGAAAAGCTGCTAAAAAGTAAACAAACAAATACAAAACACAATGTTGTATTAACGTATGTCACCTCACGTGGTCCCTGGTACAATTTTTCCTGGAAAGGCAGACAAGATATTTCAGGTGGTGTAGCGACAAACATTGGTATTCACTTTTTTGATATGCTAATGTGGATGTTTGGAAGTGTTCAGAAAAACCATCTTTTTTTAAGTGAATCAAATAAAGCTGCAGGATTTATCGAACTTCAAAATGCTAATGTTCAATGGTACTTATCAATTGATGCGAAAGATCTTCCCAAAGAAGCAATTGAAAAAAATAAATCTACTCATCGCTCCATTACGATTGATGGAAATGAATTAGAATTTACAGAAGGATTTACAGATCTTCATACAAAAATTTATGAGAACATAATTGACGGTAATGGATTTGGTATTGAAACAGCCAGACCTTCAATCGAAGCTGCTTATGATATCCGACATCTTCCAGTTACAAAAATAAAAGAACTCTTTCATCCTTTGATATTATTAAAATAGCAAACAGATGATACAAATTAAGCGGGCTACAGATTGTTTTATAACTGATAAAATGGAGAAATTAAAATGGATCATTTAAACTATTATGTTAATGAACACGCCGTTGTTGATGATAATGTCGAGATTGGTGAAGGAACAAAAGTATGGCACTTCTCACATATTCAAAGCGGAAGTAAGATAGGAAAGAAATGTGTATTCGGGCAAAACGTTAATGTAGGCAATAATGTTACCATGGGTGATTATTGTAAAGTGCAAAATAACGTTTCCATTTATGAAGGGGTTACATTAGAGGATTACGTTTTCTGTGGTCCTTCAATGGTGTTTACAAATATCTTGGATCCAAAATGCAAGTACCCGCAAGTGGGAGCACAGTTTTATATCAAAACTCTGGTTAAAGAAGGTGCATCAATAGGAGCAAATGCAACAATTGTTTGCGGACATACACTTGGCAAACATTGTATGATCGGTGCGGGAGCAGTAGTTACCAAAGACGTGCCGGATTATGCGTTAGTAATTGGCACTCCCGGAAGAGTTGTCGGATGGGTTTCAGAAGCAGGAAAAAGATTAAAGTTTAATGAAAATGGAAAAGCATACTGTGAGAAGTCCGGTAAAAATTATTTTCTCAAAGATGGTATTGTTACAAGTGATTAGTATTAGTGATAATGTGAACCATATCTAATAATTCAAAATATATGGATTGACATAATTCAACTGTACTATCGTTCTGAAGTCTTTTTTCCGCTTGTTGAGATAAAAATAATCCTTAAACTTCAAATCCATAATTACCCTTCAGACAAAAATCAAATCTTTTGAGACTTCTGAAAAATTCAAAAGGTCATTCCCGTGGAAACGGGAATCCAATGAAT
>JAVHOU010000120.1:0-15654 GCA_036170275.1 Ignavibacteriaceae bacterium | reverse complement strand
ACTCAAAAAACAGAAACAGATTTTTATGATTATGCAACTAATTGGTCATTCTCTCCGGGAGAAGTTTTAACCTGGATTGTTCCATCATACTATGGATTTGGAAAATCAGTTTACAACGGTCAGCTTTCACAAAATCGCGATGTTGAGGTAAACACATACTTTGGGCAAATGCCTTTTGTTGATGTGGCAATGTATATGGGAGCTATTGTTTTCTTCCTTGCAATCTTTTCAATGATAATAAATTGGAAAGACCCATTTGTAAGATACTTAACAATACTTGCTGCTATTGCTATGATTATTTCTTTTGGAAAAACATTCCCTTTATTCTATGATTTGATGTTTCATTACTTTCCATTCTTTGATAAGTTCAGAATTCCATCTATGATTCTGGTTCTTGTGCAATTAAGTTTGCCAATACTTGCGGGATTAGGAATAGCAAAACTTATTGGATTAAAAAATGACAATGATAAAAAGTTTGATAATCTTGTTAGAAATATTTTCTTTGCCTTAGGTGGGATTTTCATCTTAACTCTTTTACTTGCTTCACCAATAAAAAGCTGGTTCATTGACAAGATTGTGGAATCAGGAGAGAAGGGAACCCAGCTACAGCAATTGCATGATTATATGGCTGATATGTTTTTGAATGATGCACGATTAGCATTTTTCTTTTCTGCTGCCGTTTTTGGATTAATGTTTGCGTACCTAAAATCTTTTGTAAGCCGAGATTTAATGATTATTGCCATTATTGTTTTATCTTTTGTTGATCTTGTAAGAATTGATCATCGTGGAGAAACTTTAAAGGATAACACAGATACTAAGCAGCTTTTTCAAAAACCAGAATATGTTTCTGCTATTGAATCATTAAATGATAAATCAACTTTTAGAATATTAAATCTTAAACAAGATGGACTTGGAACTGTTGCTCAGAACTCAAACTATAATGCATACTTTTTATTACAGGATTTATATGGTTATTCCGGAATTAAACCAAGAGCATATCAGGATTATATGGATGTGCTTGGAAGTCCCGCAAATCCAACTCTTTGGAGAATGACTAACACAAAATATATTATACTTGATAAGCCAATTAATTTCCCGGGATTAGTTCCTGTTTACTCAGGAAACAAAACTTATGTTTATGAAAACCAAAATGCTTTGCCGCGAGCGTATTTTGTTAACTCAGTGCAAAAAGCAAGTGCAATGGAAATATTAAACAAAGTTAAAAACAATCTATTCGATCCTAAAGAAATTGCATTTGTTGAAGATGCTGATATTAAAGTTGATAAACCTGACAGCACAGCAACAGTTCAAATAGAAAAATATGGTGATGAAAATATTTATTTAAATGTAAACGCAAGTGGAAATAATTTTCTTTTCCTTGGCGATACTTATGTTGGAAAAGGTTGGAAGGCTTATGTAGATGGAAATGAAACTCCCATTTACAGAACTAACCATAATTTTAGAGGTATTATTGTTCCAAAAGGAAATCATAAAATCCATTTTGAATATTTGCCGCAATCTTTTGTGATTACCAAAAATGTTTCGTTAGTATTAAGCTCGTTAGTAGTACTGGGATTATTGGTTTCTGTAGGATTGAATTTCAGAAAGAAAAAAGGAGCCGCCTAATTAATAATCGTAATTAAATTTGAATTATTATAAGAACTTTATTGAGTAATCTTGAAAGAGAACAATTTTCTATTCAAAATTCTATTTAATATGGTCATAATTGAGGTTTGAATTTGCATAATTATTGCTTCTTAATTTTGGTTACAGTTAGTTCGCCATTGGCAATTGTTGTGAAAAAATGTATTTGGTAAATTACTTGATAATAAGTAGTTTAAAATAAATTTATTTATAGAGGCCCTGTTATGAAAAAACTATTTGTTCTCTTTGCATTATTTGTTTTTGTTCTCTTATTTTCCTGTACGAATGAAATAACAAGTCCTCCTTCTGCTAATTCTGGAAAGCTTCTGTTGAAAATTGATAAGCAGAATGCACCTGAAAGTGTTGTTTACGTAAAAGCTTATCTAACAAGGGAAAACTTTGATCCAATCACTGGAGTACTAAATCTTATTTCAGATTCAACTGCAGATATTTTGTTAAATGAAATTAATGCTGGTAACTGGCATTTGAAAGTTGATGCGGAAGACGATAGTGGGTTAGTTCTTTATACTGGTGAAACTGATGTACAAATTTTAGCAGGTTTCACAAGTCAGGTATATTTAACATTACAACCAACCGGGTCTGGTACAGGTTCAATCTATATTTATGTTACTTGGGGTGTTCCTAATAATTTTAACTGGGTTGACTATCAAGGTAACCCCATGATTTTATCGACCCAAAAATTTTATGACTATTATGGTGTTACTCAACCAATTATATTATATGATCAAGGTATCTTCAAGATGTGGTATGCGGGAGTTGCGGCTAGTAGCAAATCATACATTTTATACGCAGAGTCAGTTGACGGACTTACATGGGTTAATTATAGCGGCAATCCAGTTTTATCAGCAGGAAGATATGGTGAATGGGATGATCTCTCAGTTAGCCCTGGTGCTATAATTAAGGAAAACGGTACTTATAAACTGTACTATACCGGCTGGTCCAATGAATACGGTAATTGGAACATTGGTTTAGCTACATCAATAGATGGTAAAAAGTGGACGAAATATCCGAACCCTATTTTAATGGGAACTACTGGATGGCAATCTCAAATTATACCTTCCTCTATTGTTAAAATTGGTGATTCGTATTTTCTATATTTTACTGGGAGAAACTATCCTTATTATAGTATTGGCGTTGCTGTTTCAAATGATGGGATTAATTTTGCAAGATATTCTGAAAATCCTATTCTAGTTAGTAATCAACCGTGGGAATCAACTGGTGTGTTGGAGGGCTCTGTTTTAAAGGATAACGGAAAGTTAATAATGGTTTTCGGAAATTCTGGAAGTGACGGCTTTGGGATTGCTACTTCTATGGATGGATTTCATTGGGTAAAGGCAAATAACAATCCTTTTGTTACAAATAAAAGCACATCAAACAATTGGGCTTTGGCAAAAATCGCTTATCCATATTGGATAAAACTACCTAGTGAAATTAGAATTTATTATAGCGGAACCGGTTATGAAAACGAATTAAAAATAGGTATGATGAGAAAGTTTGGAAATTAAAATTTAAATCTCTTTTCTGGTGAAACCCTATGCATTATTTTGTATAGGGTTTTTTTTATGATTATCAAAATTTTTTTATTTAATTATAATGCAGAAAATTAATTCAAAACCTGTTATAGCTATCTACACTCAAAGATACCTAAATAAATCTATGACCTTTGTGTATAGACAGTTGTTATCAGTTTCTGAGGAATTTGAAATTATAGTTATAACATCGAATGAAATTAATAATCGTGATACATTCCCATTTGAAAAAATATTTTCAAAAAAAATTACACCTTTAGGCAGGTTATATAGATTATACAAAAAATTAACAGGACATTTTGCTGTTCTTTCTCCAATGCAAAAAAAATATTTTTATAATGTTCTCAGAACAAATAACGTTAAATTAATCCACGCACATTTTGGGCCATCAGGGATTGAAATTTGTCCCCTTGCTAAGAAATTAGGAATTCCTTTAGTAGTTACTTTTCACGGCTATGATGCTTCGAGTCTGCTTACTAATCGAAATTATATAAGAGATTTAAAAACTCTGCTTATATATTCTTATTCACTTGCAGTATCAAGGTTTATATATGATAAATTAATAAATCTTGGAGCTGATAGAGATAAAATAGAGGTGTATCATTGTGGAGTCAATTTAGAAAATTTCCATTTTGTGAGAAGAAGTCCTATATCATTAAAATTGAAACAAAAAGAAGAAATTATCTTTTTACAAATTTCCAATTTTCATGAGAAGAAAGGACACGAATTCACACTCAAAGCTTTTAACAATTTATTAAAGAAATACGATAATTGTAAATTAATATTGGGAGGCGATGGTCCTTTGTTTAAAAAAATAAAAACATTGTGTGATAATTTAGAGATTGCTAATAAAGTACAATTATTGGGTAGTGTTAATCATAATGAAGTTTTTGCGTTAATGAATAGTTCTGATATTTTTGTGCATCATAGTATAACGACCAAAAGGGGAGATGAAGAGGGAATTCCAACTGTAATAATGGAAGCCATGGCCACAGGCCTTCCTGTCATTAGCACATATCATGCAGGTATTCCGGAACTGATTGATAATAATGTTAATGGTTTTTTAGTTAAAGAGAGAGATATCGAAGGTTTTACGAATGCTATGATCAAAGCGATTGAGAGTAATAAAAATATTGCAGATATCGCACGATTAAAAATAGAAAAAGATTTCAACAACAAAATCCTTGGGCCTATGTTAAATCAATTGTATAAAAGGATAATTAGTGAAAAACAGTGAATCTGTTAAAAAGTTTTATGATGAATTTGCAGGGCGGATGTTACTAAATGACTTTCATAATTATAATTTACGACATAGTGCCATAAAAAACTTTTGTGATAATTTCATTCCTGCAGGATCTAGAATATTGGAAATCGGTTGTGGTCTTGGTATTATTTCAAAACATCTTCAAAAAAAAGCTCTTTCAATCACAGCTCTGGACATCAGCGAGCAAAATATTAAGATTGCCTCTAGTTTTGCAACAAAATCAAATAGTTCATTTCGTGTGTTAAATGTAATTGATGATGTTAAAAAAATAAAGAATTTTGGCAAATTCGATGTGGTTGTCATATTTGATGTGATTGAACATATTTCCCAAAAGCTCTACAAAAATCTATTTGAATTGATAGAGTCAGTGTTAAGCGAAAACGGAACCGTTTTGCTTTCTTATCCTTCGCCGGAGTATCAAATGTTTTTGAAAGGGAATAAATCCGAAGCGTTACAAATTATTGATGAAACAGTATTTCTTAATGATATCTTAAATTCAACTAAACTATTTTTGTATTATTTCTCATACAAAAATGTGTGGGATTATAATCAATATATTCATTTAGTATTGAAGAAGAACATTGATTATTATCCCAAATTTAAACTCAAATTTTGGTCTCATATTAATTACAAAATTAAAAAATACTCTTGGCGATATTCACATAAATTATTTAAGATAAAAGCTAAGAAGATTTTATCCGGTCGATACTAAACAAGGTAAGCAATTGTTTCTAAAATCAAAATTATCTGAACCTCATAACTGGCTTATTCATCATATTTTATTGAAGAGTTTAATTAAATTCAGCCCTTACATAAAGGGGACTGTTCTAGATGTTGGTTGTGGTAATAAACCATATGAAAAATATTTTTATCCTAAATGTAAATCATATATTGGTTTGGAATATGTTAAAACACTTCATGGATTAAAAGGAGTAGATGTAATGGGAGATTCATTGTTATTACCATTTAAAAGTTCGTCTTTTGATAATGTAGTCTCATTTCAAGTAATGGAACATGTGCCGGAACCAAATTTTTTTTTAAGTGAAGCTTTTAGAGTATTAAAACCAGGAGGATATTTTTTTCTTACAACTCCTTTTATGTGGGGTGAGCATGAAGAGCCGTATGATTATTTTCGTTTTACCCGGTTTGGATTACGCTATTTGGCTGGAAAAGCAGGATTCCAGGTTATAGAAATTCATCCCGATACAAAGTATTGGACAACCGCGGTTTTACGATTTAATTATTATTTGCTAAGATTTGCTAGAGGGAAATTTAAATCCTTCTTAAAATTAATAATGTTACCCATCTTTACACTCGATCAATTATTTGCATTTTGGCTAGACAAAATTCCTCATAACTATACAATTGATACTGCTACCTTTTCTTCCTTGTTAAGGAAGCATAAATAAAAATGGAACTTAAGCAAAAAGCTATTTCAGGAATTAAATGGGTAACTATCTCGACTGTTGTAAATAATTTACTCCAGTTAGCGCTCATAAGTATCCTGGCAAGGTTTCTTTCCCCAATAGATTTTGGTTTGATGGCTTTGGTTAATGTAGTAATTGAATTCTCCTCATACTTCATCGATGCCGGATTCAGTAACATTATAATCCACAAACAAGACATAAATCGAGTTCAGCTTTCAAGTATCTACTGGCTAAGTATTATAACAGGAATAATTATTTATTTAATTATATTTTTCTTAAGCCAATCCCTTTCTATTTTTTATAATAACAGCGAATTGGAACCACTACTTAAATTAGTTGCCGTAACTTTTCTAATTATACCATTCGGGCAGCAACATAAATCGCTTTTTCAAAAAGAATTAAAATTTGATACCATAGCATTAATTGAAATTGTTTCTAGAGTAGTTTCGTTTATTGTAGGTGTTTTAGCAGCCATAAAAGGCCTGGGTGTTTACTCTCTTGCACTAATGGTGCTCTCAAATAGTACTGTATCTACAATCATGCTGTTAGTTAAAGGTATGAAGAATTATAAACCAGCCTTCATTTTTAGTCATATTGAAATTAAAAAATTCTATTCATTTGGATTCTACCAACTTGGTGAGAGAACTTTAAATTATTTTGCAAGTCAGTTTGATACAATAATTATAGGTAAATTATTCGGCGCTGGTCCGCTTGGAATCTATACAATTGCGAAAAATTTGGTAATGAAACCTGCCCAAATTATCAATCCAATTGTTACAAGAGTTGCTTTCCCAACAATGGCTAAAGTGCAAGATGATAACGAATCACTCAAAAGAATTTATTTAAATACAACCAGGTATTTAAGTTCGATAAATTTCCCAATCCATATGGGGCTTGTTATATTGGCGGAGCCACTTACGATTTTACTTTTTGGAGATAAATGGACAGATTCAATAATCCTTGTAAAAGTATTGGCCATTTTTGGGATGATAAGATCAACCTACAACCCTGTCGGTTCACTTTTACTGGCACGTGGTCGCGCTGATTTGGGTTTTTTTTGGAATGTTTACTCGTCAATTTTTTCAACAATAATTATTTTTATTGGAAGCTTTTGGGGTTTGTTTGGTATAGCTTTAGGACAAATATTTACAATGATTGTTTTAAGTATTCCTTTTTATTTAATGTTAATAAAGAAAATGATTCACGCTGGATATTGGGAATATCATAAAACAATTATCCTACCTTTTCTAATTGCATTATCTGCAAGTATAATCCCTCTTGTTCTTGAGCAATTAGTTACAAATTATATTGCAAAAATTGCCATCGTAAGTCTTAGCGGCGTAACTATCTATTATTATTTAACTTTAAAGTATAATAAAATGTTTTTATCAATTGTAAAATCATTTAAATAATTTATGAAAGTACTTTTTGCATTAAATGCATTGACTCATTATTACAACCCAATCCTAAATAAACTGGACATAGTTAAAGATTTAGATATAGTAGTTATTACTCCAAAATCTAACGATTCTAATGTTGGGAAAGGTGTACATCAGACAGATAAAGGGATAAATTTTAAAGTAGTATATGGAAATGAAGTTAAAAGATTTTACGGAAAATATTTCTTTAAATCATTTTATGAAATCATTGATAAAGAGAATCCGGATATCATCATCATCATATGGCCTTATATATTGGAACTGGTATTTAATCCTATCCTATTACTCAAGCTTAAAAAGAGGAAAATAAAAATTATCTACAAAGACATACCATTTCAATTACAAAGATTTAATGACGCAATTAGATTTCGAAAATTCATTACCTACAATGAAAAATTAGAAGTTAAGGGTTCGAATATTCAATCAAGAATAAACAATTTTTTTTTAGCTCTCTTGCGAAAATTATATTACTCTTTGCTGGATGCCACAGTTAATTATGTTGAAGATGCATATCAGATTTTACCAACTTATGGAGTTGATAAGGAAAAGATATTTATTATTTATAATTCACCTGATACACCAATAATGTTTGATGCAAAGAAAAAAGCAGAAGAGATTGGCCCTTGTTTTAAGTTTGATCAAAATAGAATCATACACGTTGGAAGATTAGTGAAGTGGAAAAGAGTTGATTTATTGATAAATGCTGTAGCAATCATAAAAGAAAAAATCCCAGATATTGAATTACTTGTTATTGGTGATGGTCCAGAAAATAACGAGCTGCATAAACTAGTTGAAATTCTGCATCTAACTGACACCGTAAAATTTATAGGAGCAGTCTATGACCCAGTTTTGCTGGCGAGATATTTTTTATCTTCATCTGTTTTTGTGCTAGGTGGTACAGGAGGATTGGCTATTAATGAAGCAATGATTTTTGGCAAACCTATAATATGTTCTATCGGAGATGGCACTGAAAAAAAATTAGTTAGAGATGGATATAATGGTTACATTTTTAAAGAGGGTGATCAAAAAGATTTTGAATTAAAAATACTTTCACTTCTTCAAAATCCAGAGAATATTGAAATATTCGGCAAGAACTCTGTTAAAATTATTAATTTTGAAGTAAATGAACAGGTTGTAATTTCAGGATATGTTCAAGCTTTTAACTATGTCACTAAAAATAAATTTAATCTTAGTATACAAAATTAGATTTAAGTGATTACTTTTAATATATGTCAAGATTATGGACAACATTTGTAATATAATTCTTAATTCACCAGATCTAATTTCTTCTCCACCTATCTTAGTTGATATTGGTGCATCTGGGCAGCTTCATAAAAAATGGAAGTTAATAGCCAAGTATTCAATTTGTATTGCATTTGATGCTGACGAGCGTGAATTTGGATTTATTGAGAAGGAGCAATCAAACTTTAAAAAATTATTTGTTTACAATTGTATTGTCTCAGATGAGAATAAATCTGATCAGCTTTTTTATCTTACAAAATCGCCCTACTGCTCAAGTATTTTAAAACCTGATCTTAATAATCTAGCAAATTATTCTTATGCTGATATTTTCCAGACAGTTAATACTTCAAAATTAAAAACTATTTCTATTTCAACTGCACTTAATGAGATCAATATAAAGCAAGTTGATTGGTTTAAAACAGATTCGCAGGGATTAGATTTGCGCTTGTTTAAAAATCTCAACGATGATATTAGAAAGAAAATAATCGTTGCCGAGTTTGAACCAGGCTTAATTGATGCTTATGAAAAGGAAGATAAACTATATTCATTATTAGAGTATTTGCAAAATAAAGATTTTTGGATATCAGATTTTATTGTTAAAGGCGTTCCCCGAATTTCATCTAAACTATTTAATTCTATTTACTCAAATGAAAGACTATCTAAGTTACTTTCCCTTTCATTAAAAGCCTCACCCGGTTGGGCTGAATTAACGATGATAAATTCTTTTAATAATAAAAATGATTTTACGAAACGAGAATATTTACTTGGATGTTTATTTTCTATGATTGAAAAACAATCTGGCTTTGCTTATGAATTATCTTTGAAAGGATTTGAAAAATTTGATGATCCGATTTTTAAAGATTTAAGTAAGAAATCATTAATGATGATGAAATCGCAGCTATATAAATTAAAATTTATTCCTGCAGTGTTAAAAAGAATAAAAGAATTAACAATTAGATAATAAAATTTTGCGTTATGATACTTTTCTTTGAACATACTTTTTATTGGTTATATAGAGTTTTTAAAAACTCTAATTATAGAAAATTTATTTGGCTCTCTATTTTTTATGGTAGCAAGAAAAGATTTGTTGCTAGGACTTTCAGAATTAACGGATTAAAAATATTTACACCAGATACACTCTCTTTCATCTGGCAGTACAAAGAAATTTTTGCCGATGAAGATTATAAATTTCAAACCGATTCTTCAATTCCTGTTATTTATGATTGTGGTGCAAACATTGGAATGAGTTGTCTTTACTTCAGTAGTAATTATCCAACTTCTAAAATAAAAGCCTTTGAAGCTGATCCGACAATCGAAAAAATATTAAATAATAACTTACATAAGAATAATGTTAGCAATGTTGAAGTGATAGGTAAAGCGGTATGGATAGATAATAATGGCATTGATATTAGTCTTGAAGGAGCGGATGGTGCTTCAATTTATTCTAAGACTAATCTTACTAAAGTTCATACAATAAGATTAAAAGATATGATTGAAGAAGAATTAAAAATTGATATGCTGAAGATTGACATTGAAGGAGCAGAATACGATGTATTAAAGGATTGTAAAAATTCTTTGAGTAATGTTGAAAATATTTTTATAGAATATCATTCTTTTATCGATACAGAACAAAAATTATCCGAGATTTTAAATATTCTTGAAGAAAATCATTTTAGATATTTTATTAAGCCAGTAAATGATAGAGAAGCTCCGTTAATAAACAGAAAAAATAAATTTAATCCCAACATTGATTTACAATTAAATATTTACGGTTATAAAATAAATTGAAAGTAATTCATTTATCCAATTCGGACTTTAATGGGGGAGCTGCAATAGCCGCTAAAAGAATTGTGATCGCACAGCGGCAATTATTAGGAGTAGAATCAAATCTTTTAGTTCAATCTAGAATTAGTAAAGGTGATTTTATATTCACAACTCAAGCATCTTCATTGGATAAATTATTCACAACTTATCGAAAATTTGCAGATGAATTATCAATTAGATTATTAACCATTCAATCACGTGGAAGATTTACATTCCCTTATTTCGGACAGGACATTTCAAAAAACACTTTAATAAAAAATGCTGATGTAATAAATCTTCATTGGATTAATAACGGTTTCCTTTCGCTTAATTCTTTAGAAAAACTTTCACAACTGAACAAACCTATTGTCTGGACACTTCATGATATGTGGGCGATTACAGGTGGCTGTCATTATAGTTCGGGTTGTACAAAGTTTATCGATCAATGTTCTGATTGCCCTTCACTTTTATTCAAATCTGAAAATGATTTATCAAATAAAATATTTAGCAGAAAGAAAAAAATACTTGAAAACCTAAACTTGACAATTATTACCTGCAGTAAATGGTTAGCAGGGGAAGCCTTACGAAGCAGATTGTTAAGTGATAAAAAAATAATAACTATCCCAAATCCGTTAGATACAAATTTGTTTAAACCCTTTAATAAAATTAAGGCAAAAGAAAATTTTAAGTTTCCATTAGATAAAAAAATAATTCTTATTGGAGCGATGAATCTTAAAGACGAACGAAAAGGATTTCGTTATCTGATTGAAGGATTAAATATTATTAATAATTTAAAAATTAAAAATAAATTAAATATTGAACTGGTAGTTTTCGGCAAACTTGATCAAAATGT
This sequence comes from Ignavibacteriaceae bacterium, assembly GCA_036170275.1. Taxonomy (GTDB): domain Bacteria; phylum Bacteroidota; class Ignavibacteria; order Ignavibacteriales; family Ignavibacteriaceae; genus IGN3. The sequence continues at coordinate 4,432 of JAVHOU010000120.1, read as the reverse complement.
TCTAAGTAGAATTCCATTTAATGTTCATCAATTAGGTAAATTAAATAATGAAAATGAAATTGTAATGTCATATAATTCTGCTGATGTTTATGTAGCTCCTTCACTTGAGGATAATTTGCCTAATACTGTTATGGAGGCTATGGCTTGTGGGGTTCCCGTGGTTGCATTTAATGTGGGTGGAATTCCGGATATGGTCGATGATAGGGTAAATGGATTTTTAGCTAAACTAAAATCATCCGAAGAATTGGCAAAAGGTATTGAGCTAATTTTATCTGATGAAGATTTACAAAGAAGAGTTAGTTTGGCAGCGAGAGAAAAAGTAACTAAGAATTTTGATCAAAAAATAATTGCTGAAAAATATTTAGAAACATACAAATCACTTTTGTAACAGTTTATAAAAAACTGTCTAACATTTTCAAAAAATTCTCACTTATGTTTTTTCTGTTAAAAGATTTCACCTTATCGATTAAAATTTTATAGTCATCTAAATTTTTCAAAATCTCTTCTCCGCTTTCATCGTAACTAAACATCATTCCTGCATTTGCAGATTGAATTATCTTTTTTACTTCTTCATTATTATCGCCAAAAGCTATTATCGGATTACCGGTTCGCAGTGCTTCAAACAACTTACCCGGAACGTGGCGAGGTTCCGTTGCACAAACTAATAACATATCTGCTTGCAGTATTTCTTTTATCATTTCTTTATATGGAAGAAATCCGACTATCTGAACATTTTCTTTTAATCCAACTGAATTCATATATTCTAAAATTTCTTTATCCACCGTTCCAATAAAACGGATAGTAATTTTATTCCCTTGATCATTTTCAAGCTTTATCTGCTTCCAAAAGTTTTTTGGATTTTGATAAGTAAACATATTGCCAGCGTGTACTAAAACTTTTTCTTTCCGAATTGATTTTTCAAATCGCACATCAATAAATGCTTCTTCATCATAACCCCAATAAAGTACATTCGTTTTACCTTTTAAGAAACTATACTTCTTTTGATAATCTTCTTCCATTGATTTAGTTACAAACACAACTCGTTTTGCATTATTCAGTACTGATCTTTCAAAATGATTATCAATCATTTTTGTTAATAAACTCCTCTTAAGATTTTTATAATAAAAAATATCAATCCAGGGATCAATAAAAACAGGAATGTGTGGAATATTAAATTTCTTACTCAGTTTTAATCCAATAAGATGAGAGCTATGCGGTGGACCAATAGAAACTACTGCATCTATTTTATTTTGGTTGATATGTTTTTTTGCGGCTCTAACTGCCGTAAAGTACCAACCAACTCGTGCATCGGGAATAAACAAGTTCAATCTTATCCAAAGTGCAATACGATGAGTTAGACTTTTATTTTCGGTTGATATAGTTTCAGATGAAATAAGTTTTTCGTTTTTCTTTTTGCCGGTAAATATTCTGTAAAGATCAAACGGCCCAAGAGCTTTTGATTTTATAACTTTCCATTTTGGATCAACTTTAATTAAAAGACTTTCATCTTTTTGTGTGAATGTTTCTTTCTCAACTGTTAGAATGATTGGTTCGATTTCATTTTTCGGAAGATGGCGAATTATATCCAAAGGCCAATGTAAAGAAGCTTTTCCTGATGGCGGCCAGAAGTATGTGATGAATAAAACTTTCTTCATTCGTTATATTTTAACTCCAACAAACCTTATAACATCTGCTCTGCCTTTATGATACTCACCCTCATCCAACTCAATAGTTTTGGATTCCAATGTTTCAACTCTTAAATCATGAACTAAACTAAGTACATCTTTTTCTGAATAAAGTAGATCGAGTGATTGTGGTCCACCAGAAGTATTATTTATTTGTTCTTTGTTAAAAGCTTCAATAATCATTTTACCGTTTTGTTTTAAAGAGCTAATTGCTGTACTAAAAACTATTGTTCGTAACTCTATCGGCAAATGAACAAAGATCATCACAATTAAATCAAAATAATTTTCTTTAAACTTATAATTACTAAGATCACAAACTTCATAATTTATTTTTACTTTATTCTCTTCTGCTAACCTCAATGCTTTATCTTTAGCAGATGAACTGAAATCAACGGCATCAACCTGCCAGCCTTGTTTAGCAGCGTAAACAGCATTTCTTCCTTCCCCTTCACCAAGGAAAAGGGCTCTGCCCGGACTAAGTTTTTCAATTTGTTCTTTAAAAAATTGATTTGGCTCAATGCCGTAAGCAAATTCTTTCTCCGAATATCTTTTATCCCAAAAATCTTTACTCATTGTACTTTCTATTAAAATATCTTTTCAAATTTATATAAGTAAAATGGAATTTGAAACGATTTATCAATTCTTTATGTTCCATCTATAACAATAAAGGAAAATATGTTAATCGATATAGCAACTGCATCGCCGCCTTATAAAGTAGTACAAAGTTTTGCTGCTGATGAACTGAAAAAACGTATGGGTGGAACTTCAGCCATAAGCAGAATGATTGATATGGCTGCGAGTTTATCCGGGATTGATCACAGATTTTTTGTAATACAAGATGGTGACGAAAATTCTACAGAAAAATTATTTACAAAAGATGGCAAATACTTTTCGCCTGATACTAAAACCCGAATGACCGAATACGAAAAATGGGCTGTTGAACTAACTAAAAAAGCCGTAAGCGAATTAGCTAAAAAAAACAAAATAGATTTTAGTTCGATAGATAGACTAATTACAATTTCTTGCACGGGGTTTTTTGCTCCCGGTTTAGATTACGAATTAATAAAGGAGTTCAATATTTCTCCAAGTGTCAAAAGAACGAATATCGGTTTTATGGGTTGTGCTGCTTCACTTGTGGGTATTAATTCTGTCTGGGAAGCGATGAATCAAAATCATATTGAAAATGTTTTAATGGTTTCTGTTGAACTGTGCAGTTTGCATCTTCAAACAGAACCAACGCGCGATAATATATTAGCGAATATGATTTTTGCTGATGGCGCAGCAGCAGCTTTCTTTTCTAAAAGTAATCTTTCCGATAAAAGAAAATTAGAGATACAATTTGCTGAATCATTTTTGTTTGAAGACTCCGCAAAGTTTATGGGTTGGAAGATTGGCAATAATGGATTTGAAATGATGCTTTCTTCGGAGCTGCCGAAAATAATTTTAAACTCTGCGGCACCAAGAGCAAAGGAAATTTTAAAACAAAAAGGAATAGATATTCAGAATATTAAACATTGGGCACTTCATCCCGGCGGCAGAGCAATTTTAGATTCTTTGCAAAACGGACTCGAACTTTCTGATGAGCAATTAAAATCATCCCGCGAAGTGTTAAGGAATTATGGAAACCTTTCTTCTGTATCAATACTTTTTGTTCTTAAAAACATTTTAGAAAATTCAGCTTTGCAAAAAAATGATTACTTGTGTGCTATAGCATTTGGTCCCGGTTTAACAATGGAGTTAGTACTATTTAAAGTTGTTTAGAATGAAACGATCATACGAAGCAGAAATTATGGATGATTTTTCAATTCGTGATGAACGGATTGATATAGCTTTAAGAGAATTAAAAATCATCAATAAATATCTTGGTGGAATTTCAACCACAAAAAAAGCATTAAAATATTTTATTAGCTCTAAGAAAGAAGAATTAAAAATACTAGATATCGGTGCTGGTTCTTCAGATAATCTTATAGCTGTACAAAGTAAATTTCAGCTTCTTCAAATTTTATCAATAGATAAAAATTTACGAGTTTTAAGTAACTCCCAAAATCTATTAAAGAAAATTAATTCCGATGCGTTTTATCTTCCAATAAAAAATGAGAGTTGCGATATTGTTCATGCTGCACTTTTTCTCCATCACTTTACAGAAGAACAAATACAAAAATTATTGAAAGAATTTTTTAGAATATGTAAGGAAGGAATTATCATTAATGATCTTCGAAGATCCTTACTTGCTTTGTTGGAAATAAAAATTTTAACATTTCTTTTTTCTAAAAGTGAAATGGTAAAAAATGATGGTCCTCTTTCAGTTAAGCGTGGATTTACGAAACCAGAAATATTAAAACTTTTTTATGATGTTGGCGTTACTAATTTTGTTATCAAAAAAAAATGGGCATTCAGATGGATGATAGTGATTAAGAAATGATTGAACAAAGTACTGACATATTAATCATTGGCGGCGGACCAGCAGGATCAACTACTGCTCTTTATCTTTCCCAATTAGGATTTGAAATAACCTTAATTGAGAAAAAAGTATTTCCGCGCGAAACTTTATGCGGCGAATTTCTTTCTAAAGAAGTAACTGATGTATTAAAAGAACTAAATATTTTTGATGATTTCATTTCACTAAAGCCTAACAAACTAAAATCATTCCGTGCAATTGATGAATCTGGTATAGAATTAAAATCAGATCTTAACTTTGATGCTTACGCAATGAAGCGATCTGTTTTTGATTCTTTATTACTTAATAA
>JAVHOU010000119.1:0-3255 GCA_036170275.1 Ignavibacteriaceae bacterium | reverse complement strand
TAAATAAGTAGAACGACTAAATTTTTGCAAAGATGATTGGAACTAAAGGATCAAATGAATTGATAGATCCTTGGCGGTGAACTTCGAAAGATTAAGTAATAAAAAACGCCTCAACTGAGGCGTTTTGCTTTTAAACTGTTGCTGTTTCTTTTAAATATATTTTCTGAAATTCTCTGGCTTTTCTATTCTTCCAGCTTCCTTTGTGATAAGCATATCCTGTTACAAGAGGCATTGCTATTGTAGCTTCGCAATAAACCATTTGTTCAGAACTTGTAGAAACTTTTCCCCAGGAGCTTGCTTCTTTTAATGTTGATCCGGAAAGTGCGCCATCTCTTTCATCAGCTACGGTAATTTGAATTGCGTATTTATGCATTTCAGCATCTTCCTGAAGAATATCAGCCGCCACAACAATATCCTGTGTAAAGTTTTTAGGAACGCCGCCGCCAATCATTATAATTCCTGTTTCCTTACTATGTAATTTTATTTTTGTTAACTCATAAAAATCTTTTCCGGAATCGCAGGAAACATGATTCTCAGGATTTTTATGTTGATTCATTATAAATCCAAATCCTGCAGAACAATCGGAAAAAGCAGGAACGAATATTGGGACATTTTTTTTGTAAGCTGCATAAATAACCGAATCATCAACTTTTGGTCCCCCTATTTCATCAAGATATTTTCCAAACTCCCATAAAAATTCCCGCGAAGAATAAGCACCTGGTTTCATTCTATTAAAAATAAGAGCAGTAGTATCATCACAAACTCTTAGTTCATCCTCATCAATAAAAGTATCGTAAATTCTATCGATGTGTAAATCTCTCATTTCATTATCATCAACCCATTTTGTGCCTTTGTAATGTTTAAATCCGAGTGCTTCGAAAAAATCCTGATCAACCATAATTGCGCCTGTAGAAACAATTGCATCAACCATATTATTCATCACCAAGTCATATACAACTTTTTTTAACCCGGCACTAAACAGACTTCCTGCCAGCGTAAGAATGATTCCACATTTTTCATCTTTTAACATTGTGTCGTAAATCTTTGCAGCACGATTAAGATCACGTGCAGTAAAAGCCATATCTTCCATTGAATCAACAAGCGAAATTACATTATGCTCTTTAATATCAATGTGTTTGATCACATCTTTTAAGTAATCTTTTTTAGTTGTCATTTTCATCTCCTTATAGATTTAATTTTCGTTTAAATTATTTATTAAAAAATAAGATTAAGTAATATTACTACCTACATAATTAGAAAAAGATTTTTGCAAATCTTAATATCCCTTGCTTCCACGGTACACGATGTGAAATGCCACCTTTATTAATAAATTCATTCCTATGTGCTATGTACCATTTAAAATTTCTTAACAATGCATCTTTATTTGAAAATTTGGGTTTGTATCCAAGTATCTTGTTTGCTTTTTCTATCGAGACAAAAGAATCTTTTGAAGCAGTTTCGTAAACCCATTTATAAAGTGGTGATAATTTTAATGCTTCTAAAAATTTGAGAATAAAAATAATTGGTTTTTCTGGAAGTCCAATAATCTTTTTCCCAAATCCCGCATAATCTAAAACTGCCTGATAATCTTCACGCATAGTAGTAAAATCTTTTGCACCAATATTAAATGTATCATTAACAATTTTTTCATCTAAAGTTGCGCAGAGATATATTGCATCGCAAAGATCCTCAACATCTAAAAGTTGATATCGGTTTTTACCGGAACCAATCATTGGAAAGCCTTTACCATCCTGTGCCCAATCAAAAAGTAAATCAAAAACGCCAAGTCTTTCTGGTCCAATAAAAGATTTAGGACGAAGTATTGGAACACACATTCCCTTTTCTCTGAACTTTATACATTCTTTTTCAGCTTGAATTTTTGCTTTACCATAAGGTCCAACGCCATCGAGCTTATCATTTTCTACTAATGGATGATGATCAGGAATGCCGTAAACAGCCGTGGAAGATATGTGGATAAATCTTTTTATCCCAAATTTTTCTGCCGAATTAAGTAAATTTTTTGTTCCTTCAATATCAGTTGAGTAAATATCTTCAGGTTTATATAATGGAAGAGCTGCTGCTGTATGAATAACAATGTCATTACCTTTAATTGCTTTATCTACATCTTGTAAATTTCTAATATCACCTTTAATGATTTTTATTTTATCGTTCATATCTGGATAATCAAAATCAACAATATCAATTGAAGTAATTTCATGTCCTCTGGCATAAAGATATCGAACAATATTAATTCCTAAAAATCCCGCACCGCCAGTAATAAGGTATTTCATTTTGATCTGTAAGTTGTTAAAAATGTTTCATCAAAATTAGTAATTTTGATAGAGGCTTCAAACTAAGATGACGTTTAATGATATAAATATGAAAAGCGAACAAATTGAACAAGAAAATATTAATGAATCAAAACTATGGTTTAGAAATATTTCTTTATCAGTAATAATCCATTTAGCTCTACTATTGATAATACTATTTTTATTTAATTATCATCAAAAAAATGCTTTGATGAATCCACGATTTTTATACATTGAAACAGATCAATACAAAAGTGACTTTGAACCGATGACTGGCGAAGAAATTCAGGAAAATCAAAAATCATTAATTGAAAAGGATGAAACAGCTACAAAATTTATTAATTTATCGAATCTGGAAGCTGATACAACAAATATGGATCAGTTGTATAAAGAATCTTCATTGAATTTATCAATTAAATATCCAAGAGGATGGACCTTTATTGATCAAAACAAAAATAAAAAATTAGACGGTGTTACATTTTGGGCAGTTGATGGTTCTTATAAACCACCGCCTTATATTCATTTAGAGGTAATTGAAAAATATTTATTCAATGAAAAAAGATATAGCAATAAAATTAGATTAGCGGATTGTATAGCCTATTATAATGAACCTGAAGAATTAGCTGGACAAGTAACGCAAGTATTTTATATACGTACGGATTCTGAAGAGGATTATTTAATTAAATTTATAGTCGGCGGGATGGAACAGTATAACTCATTTCAACCCCGCTTATTAGCAATATTGAAATCTTTTAGTTTTGGTAATTCTATATTCTAATTTTTGAGTTACCTTATACATAACCTGATACCTGATTAAATATCTATAGACTTCTGAAAAATTCAATACGTCATTCCTGTGCAAACAGGAATCCATTGATTATTAAGCAGATTCCCGCTTTCGCGAGAATGACAGACGGTTAGAAATCTATTTTTCAGAAGTCTCTAT